>CAUBHZ010000211.1 GCA_958435885.1 uncultured Intestinimonas sp.
GGAAGAGGGTCTCCAGCACCGGGTCGGCGGCACCCTCCTCCCGGGCGATGGCGATGGCGCCCTTGACCTGGGAGAGAATCTGGTCCTCCCCCCAGATCTGGGACTGGAGCCCGCCGGAGACCTCCATCAGGTGGCGGGCGGCGTCGCTGCCCCGGCGGGTGACAAAGGCCCGGGCGAAGGGGGCATAGCTCAGGCCCACGGCGGCGCAGAGCACCTCCCCGGGCTGGAGCTCCACCCCCTTCTCACAGGAGAGGTAGAGCTCGGTGCGGTTGCAGGTGGAGAGGAGGACGCAGCCCAGCACCCCCTCCACCTCCGACCGGATGCGCTCCACCAGCGCCCCCACCTGGGCCTTGGTGAAGGAGAGCTGCTCCCGGAGCTCAATGGGGGCCAGACTGTAGTCCAGGCCTGACATCATGATGACCATTGGGGTCTCACTTCCTTTTTGTTGGGTCTCATTCCTTGACCAGAACGATGGAAAAATAGCCGGTGCCGTCGGCCATATCGGCAAAGTGAGGGCAGACCAGCTCCCCCTCCATGCCGCAGTTGGCCACCAGGGAGGCATGCTCCAGCATGCCCCGCTCGGCCAGCTGGGTCTGGAGCTCCCCGATGGCCTTGCCCGCCTTCATGAAGACCTTGTTGGCCCGGATGTCCAGGCAGTCGGCGGCGTCGTGGGAGGCGGGGACGATGAGGAGCCGCTCCGCCCCCTCGCAGAGAGAGGTGTTGAGCCGCGCGGCCACGGCGCAGAAGGAGGGCACCCCGGGGATGAGCTCGGCGGCATAGCCCCGGGCGAGGACCTTCTTGTGGACGTAGATATAGGTGGAGTACACGGTGGGGTCCCCCAGGGTGATGAAGGCCACGGTCTTGCCCTCATCCAGCAGGGCGCAGATGTCGCCCGCGATCTGCTCGTAGCAGCCGTCCAACACCGCCCGGTCCCGCACCATGGGGGTGGGGCAGTAGAGGAGCTCCTTCCCCGCCACGATGTCCTTGACGATGTTGAGGGCGGTCTTCTCCCCCGCGCCCTTGTCGGGGACGGCCACGATATCGGCCTCCCGCAGGACCCGCTCCGCCTTCTTGGTCACCAGCTCCGGATCTCCGGGGCCTACGCCTACGCCGTACAGCTTTCCTCTCTCCATGCTTTCACTTCTCCTGTAACAGTCGATTGATCTCCCGCCGGGCCGCGCCGATGGTGGCGGCGGTGGGGGTAGTGTCCAGCCCGTCCCGCTCCCGCAGGATCTCCATGAGGTGGGCGATCCGGGGCAGGCGCAGGTTGTTTTTCCGCAGCTCCTCGGGCTGGGCGAAGAGCGCTTCCGGCGTCCCCTCCAGGATCACCCTTCCTCCACCCAGGAGGTAGGTGTAATCGCAGTAGAGGGGGACGATGTCCATGTCGTGGGTGGCGATGAGGATGGTCATGCCCAGACTATCCCGCAGCTCGGTCAAAAGGTGCATGATATCGCTGACCCCCTGGGGGTCCAGGCCGGCGGTGGGCTCATCCAGAATCATGACGCTGGGCTCCATCACCAGCACGCCGGCGATGGCCACCCGCTTCTTCTGTCCGAAGGACAGGGCGTGGGTGGGCTTGTCACGGAGGGCGCTCACCCCGGTGCGCTCCATGGCCGCCTCCACCCGGCGGCGGACCTCCTCCTCGGGCAGTCCCAGGTTCACCCCCCCGAAGGAGATGTCCCGGTAGACGTCGGCGGAGAAGAGCTGGTCGTCCGGGTCCTGAAAGACGATGCCCACCTGGCGGCGGATCTCCCGGATACCCTTGCGGTCGTAGACCGCCCGCTTTCCGTTCACCGTCACCGTCCCCTCCTTGGGGGTGAGGACGCCGTTGAGGTTGAGGAAGAGGGTGGACTTCCCCGCCCCGTTGGCCCCCAGGATGCCGGTGATCTTCCCCTGCTCCGCCCGGAGGGAGATGTGGTTCAGGGCCACCGTCCCGTCTTCATAGGTATAGTAGAGGTCCTGGGCCTCGATGGCATAGCTCACACGAGGAGCCTCCTTTCCAGCAGCAGCGTCACCACCTGAAGGGCGGCTGCCGCCGCCCCCCAGGCATACATCCGCCCACCGCCGGTGTAGGCGGCGGACAGGGTGGTGAGACTGCCGTCATAGCCCCGGGATTCCAGGGCGGTATAGACCTTGTCCCCCTTCCGCCAGGCTCGGAGAAAGACCAGGGACACCAGGTCCCCCATATGGTCCAGGCTCTTGCGGAAGCTGCCGTACCCCAGCCGGGACTCCTGGGCCACCCGGATGCGCCCGGCGGTGTCCATGAGGACGAAGATGAAGCGGTAGATGAGCTCCATAAGCTCCACCAGCAGCTTGGGGACGTGGAGCCGCTCCAGGGCCAGGATGAGGTCGGTCATGGGGGTGTTGAGGGCCAGAAAATACATGGCCGAGATGGCGCCCATGGCCTTGCAGAAGACCATGAGGCCCGTGTGGAGGTAAAGCTGGGAGACGCCCCAGCGGAACCGTCCGAAGAGGAGCGCCGACCACAGGGCCGGCTCCTCCGCCCCCAGCGGCCGGATGACGATGGTGAGGCAGCCGATGACCAGGAAGGCCAGGGGCACCTTCATGAAGTGGAGGACGGTGCCGGGTCGCTGTCCCCCCAGGGCCACGTTGAGGACACACATGACCGCCAGGGTCACAAGGCCCACGGCGATGCTCTCGCTGAAGAGGCAGAGGAGGAGCACCGCCAGGGAGACCCACACCTTGGCCACCGGGTCCACCCGCCTGAGGCGGGAGAGATAGGCATATCGGTCCGTCCCCATGGTCACACCTTCTTTTTATCCTCCGGCTTTTTGGCGGTCACCCGGCCCAGCACGAAGCAGACGATGCCGGAGCCGATGGCGGCCTGGAGGGCGAAGAGCAGGGACTCCACCTCGCCGCTGGCCGGCTCGAAGATGGGCTGGAACCAGGGCTCATAGTTGGGGTCGGCCTCTTCGATGAGCTCCCCCGCCATATCGTCGGCGCCGCCGAATTCGGCGCCCCGGCAGTACCACAGCGGGAAGGCCGCCAGCACGATCACAATGCCGATGAGGATCAGGTTTTTCTGCCATACCTTCATGTTGCTTCCCCTCCTTACAGCACGGCGAGCTCATGGAGCTCAGCGGCGGAATACTTCTCCAGCACGTTGAAGACCACCACGGTGAGGAGGCCCTCGGCGATGGCCAGGGGGATCTGGGTCACGGCGAAGATGGTGAGGTACTCCGCCACGTTCCCGTAGACCACGCCCAGCTGGAAGGAGGTGGTCACATAGGTCAGCAGGTCGCCCAGGGCGGCGGCACAGAACACGGCCACCGCCGGCTTGGCTCCCACCTTTTTCAGCGCCTGATAGACCGCCCAGGACACGATGGGTCCCACGATGGCCATGGAGAAGACGTTGGCGCCCAGGGTGGTGAGGCCGCCGTGGGCCAGGAGCAGGGCCTGGAACAGCAGCACGATGAGACCCAGGATGGTGGTGGCGGTGGGCCCGAAGAGGATGGCGCCCAGGCCCACGCCGGTGGGGTGGGAGCAGGAGCCGGTGACCGAGGGGATCTTCAGCGCCGAGAGGACGAAGGCGAAGGCGCCGCACATGGCCAGCAGGACCTTGGCCTTGGGGCTGCGCTCCACCTTCTTCCGGATGGACAGAAAGCCGGCCACCACGAAGGGGACACAGACGGCCATCCAGCCAAAGGCCCAGGTCTTGGGCAGGTAGCCCTCGGCGATGTGCATGGCTGAGGCGCTGAGGGTGCTGAGGCCCAGCACGGCCACCATGGCCGCCAGGAGCCTCACGTTGGTGTAGTTGCGTTGCTTCATCGGGATCTCTCCTTTTTCCTGTCTCTCGCAGGATGGATACGTCAGGGCAGGTCTTCCGGCTCAAGGCTCACCGCCGTCCCCGCGCCTTCCCGGGCCTCCTTTCTCCGGCCCAGTGGCAAATCTGCGGGGCGGCTCCCCTCTCACGGCAGCGGGACTGCGCGGGATTCTCACCCAGCTTCCCTGTTAGGTCCCCGTGGGACACCCTGTACGGTTATGAGAACGGGCCAAGGCCCGGACTCAACGGTCCTCCGCCGCCTCCAGGGCGTGGCGGACGAAGAGGGCGCGGATCTGGGGATACTCCCCCAGGCCCTTCAGCTCACAGGACACCTGGTAGCCCCTCTCCAACAGCTGGCTCTTCCAGCTCTCCGGCTCGTCGCCGGCCAGGTCGTTCTTGGCGTGGTCTCCCGCCACCACCATCAGGGGGTGGAGGACCACCTTCTGCACCGTTTTCCGCTCACCCAGCCGCCGGAAGACCTCCTCCAGGCCGGGATAGCCCTCCACGGTGCCCAGCACCGCGTCGGTCCGCCCGCCGTCGTGGAGCATGTACTCCAGC
>CAUBHZ010000212.1 GCA_958435885.1 uncultured Intestinimonas sp.
ATTTCTGCCACTGCATGTATAATAAAATTATACCGCACCGCGCCGGACGGTCTCTCCGGCGAATGATCGACAAGGAGGAGATCCCCATGATCCAGGAAGTCTATGAATTTTTGAGGAAGTGCAGCACTTACTATCTGGCCACAGTGGACGGCGATCAGGCCCGGGTGCGCCCCTTCGGCACCATCGACATTTTTGACGGCCGGCTCACCATCCAGACCGGCAGGTCCAAGGCCGTCTCCCGCCAGATGACCGCCAATCCCAAAGTGGAGCTGTGCGCCTTCGACGGCGACCACTGGCTCCGTGTGACCGCCACCGCTGTGGAGGACCCCCGTGTGGAGGCCCAGGAGCACATGCTTGCCGCCTATCCCCACCTGCGGAACAACTATCAGCCCGGCGACGGCAACACCCAGGTCTTTGCCTTGGAGCAGGTCACCGCCACCTTCTCTTCCTTCACCGAGCCTCCCCGCACCCTGAACTTCTGACCCCTGCTCCCTCTTGCCACCCCGTGTCGAAGAGGGTATAATTCTGGTTGGCCCGGGTCCGTCCCGGCGCCAATAAAAGGAAAAGAGGAGATCTAATGGAACAGCACCACCCCATCCTGCGCCGCACCATCGCCGGCGCCATGACGGCTGTCATGCTGGTGAGCTGCGCGGGCATCCCCGCCTTCGCGGCCGAAGCGGACACCTTCACCCTCGGCATCTACTCCACCACCGACATGCACGGAAAGTGCTATGACCTCAACCCCATCGACGGGAAAGAGGTCAAGAACAGCTACCTGAAGGTGGCCACCGCCATGAAGGAGGAGCGGGAGGCCATGGACGGCACCATCCTCATCGATAACGGCGACATCATTCAGGGCAGCTCCATCATCAGCTACAACATGAACATGGAGGGCGGCGTGGACAACCCCATGGCCCTCTGCCTGCGGTACATCGGCTATGACGCCTTCATCCCCGGCAACCACGAGTTCAACTTCGACATGGAGACCCAGCAGATCTTCTATGACATGCTGGCCGACACCACCGACAAGTACCCCGGCACCCCGGTGGACGCCATCTGCGCCAACTACATCAACGTGGAGACCCAGGAGCCCAACCTCACCCCCTACAAGGTCATGACCTTTGACGTGGGCGGCAAGGAGTTCAAGGTGGGCATCCTCGGCTTCGAGAACGTCAACGTCCCCAACTGGGACCTGCCCACCCACTATGAGGGCTCCGACTTCGTCCACAAGGACAACACCGAGCGGACCTATGCCTACGAGTGGGTGAACTACTGGCAAAAAACCCTCCGCGAGGACGAGGGCTGCGACTTCGTCATCGTCTCCTGTCACTCCGGCGAGGACAGCGGCACCGTGGGCGCCGGTGACGGCGACACCGTGGAGACCGGCAAGACCGACTTCTCCCCTGAGAACCAGGTCCGCCACCTGGTGGAGAACACCACCGGCATCGACATGGTCATCGCCGGCCACAACCACACCGTGGGCGTCACCGAGATGACCAACGCCGACGGCCAGACCGTCCCCTGCGTCAACGGCGGCACCTCCACCCTGACCAAGACCGTGGTCAACATCGCCGCCGACGGCACCTTCACCATCGGCGAGAGCCAGAACCTGGACCTGACCACCTATGAGAACGATGCCGGCCTCAAGGAGCTCATGCAGCCCTACTACGACCGGACCCTGCCCTTCATCACCGAGCAGATCGGCACCCTCTCCGGCGACTGGGACGACGTCACTGACCTCTTCCACGTCCAGAGCGACACCATGAACCTGGTCCATGAGGCCCAGCTGTGGGCCACCGGCGCCCAGCTGTCCATCTCCTCCCCCGTGGCCAACAAGGACTTCTGCATCGGCCAGCTGCTGGGTGACGCCGAGAGCGCTCCCATCAGCCTGAAGGACTGCTACTCCTTCTATAAGTACGACAACAACCTCATCTACATGATCCAGATGACCGGCAAGCAGATCAAGGACTGGCTGGAGTCCTGCACCAAGGACTTCACCGTGGAGGCCGACGGCACCATCACCGGCGGCGGCTTCGGCACCGACCAGCTCTACGGCATGGATTATGACATCTACATGGGCAACCCCGAGGGCAGCCGCGTGGTCAACCTGACCTATCAGGGTCAGCCTGTCACCGACGACCAGACCTTCACCGTGGCCATCAACTCCTACCGGCTGTCCGCCAACGCCGCCGGCGATGAGTTTGGCTGGTATGCCGCCACCGGCATCACCATGGGCACCGACGCCGTGCTGTGGGACGGCTCCGTCTCCGAGCAGTTCGGCTCCATCGGCGGCTCCGTCACCCTGGTCATCGCCGAGTACATCAAGGCCATGACCGCCGAGGGCAAGGACATCACTCCCCCTGAGGCCCGCAGCCACTGGACCCTCAACGCCGGCACTTCCCCCGCTGCCGACACCGTGACCCGTCAGGCCTTTGTGGAGAAGCTCTACACCGCCATTGTGGGTGACGCCTCCGTGGAGGTCTCCCCCGCCGCCTTCACCGACGTGGCCGTCAGCTTCGCCGTGGACTGGGCCGCCGACCAGGGCATCGTCTCCGGTGACGGCGCCGGCAAGTTCCTGCCCGACCAGGCCATCACCCGTGAGCAGGCCGCCGTCATGCTCATGAACGCCGCCACCGCTCTGGAGAAGGGCCCCACCGGCACCTGGGCCGTCCAGATCCCCTACGCCGACGCCGACACCATCTCCGATTGGGCTGTGGACGGCGCCATGTGGAACGTCATCGCCCAGTACATCGCTGTGGGCGAGGATAACCTCTTCAACCCCCAGGGCACCGTCACCGCCGCTGAGGCCGACGCCATGATCGCCGCCCTCACCGCCGCCGAGGCCTGAGCCCTGCGATCACCTCCAAACAGCAAAAAGCTGGCCCGGACATCTGTCCGGGCCAGCTTTTTTCATTTGTTGTCGATGAGCTTGCTCAGCTCCTCCATAAAGGTGCCGATGTCCTTGAACTGCCGGTAGACCGAGGCGAAGCGCACATAGGCCACCTCGTCCACGTCCTTGAGCTTCTCCATCACCAGCTCGCCAATCACCGAGGAATGGACTTCCCGCTCCATGTCATTCTGGAGGGTCTGCTCGATCTCCACCGCGATCTTTTCCAGCTTGGACATGGGGACCGACCGTTTCTCGCAGGCCTTGAGCATGCTCCCCAGCAGCTTGTCCTTGTCAAAGGTCTGACGGCTGCCGTCCTTTTTGATCACGACCAGCGGCAGACTCTCCATGGTCTCATAGGTGGTGAACCGCTTATGGCACTCCAGACATTCCCGCCTGCGCCGAATGCTGGTGCCCTCGTCCGAGGGCCGGGAATCCACGACCTTACTCTCCAGATTGCCGCAGAACGGGCACTTCATGGGTACCGCCTCCTTCTTAGTCCTGCCGGTCCAAAATTGCTCTTGCACGCATTATACCACAGGACCCAGTGAGATGGTATATATTTTTGAAAAAGATGGGGACATAACATGTAAAAATACCCTCAGCCGGAAAAAGTGTGTATAGTCCGGCGCAGGGTGCGCCATACTAGACTCAGAACGGCGCGGGTCAGCCGGAAAGGGATGACCTGCGCGCACAGGAAAAGAGGTGATCACACCATGAAGGACGACCAGAAGCCCGCCCGTACCGAGCCCCAGGCCCGCAAGGAGGAGCAGCCCGCACAGAACCGCAAGAAGGAGCAGAAGAAGTCCGAGCAGACCCGCTCCTGAGGAGACATAGTCAGCTGGTACGAGACGCCGGAGAGAGTCCTCTCCGGCGTCTCTTTCTGTCCGCTCCGTCACAGCTCTGGTCTGTCCGGCATAGGCTGGGTTGGAGGTCATGAGCATGATGAATTTTTCTCCCCGCAAGTCCATGGACGCCGCTGAGTACGCGGCTTCCCTTCGGGCCGGGCAGGGGTATTGCAGCGAGACACCGGAGTCCCAGGGCGATGGCGTGCGCTGCTGCCGCTACAGCCGTCCGCCCGTATGTCCCCCTTCCCCCTGGCCCAACTGCTGTCCGCCGGTCCCGGAGTGCCGCTGCTGCTGCCCCGGACCTACTGGTCCCACCGGCCCGGTCGGCCCTACCGGCCCCACTGGCATGACAGGTGCTACGGGCGCTACTGGTGCGACTGGCGCCACCGGTCCTACCGGTCCTTCCGATGGTCCCACTGGCCCTACCGGTCCCACCGGCCCCACTGGTCCCACCGGCCCTACCGGTTCCACTGGCCCTACCGGTCCCACTGGCCCGATCGGTCCCACTGGTCCCACGGGACCCACAGGTCCCACCGGTACCAATGAGCCCGC
>CAUBHZ010000213.1 GCA_958435885.1 uncultured Intestinimonas sp.
TTGCGCTTCTCATAGACCTCGGGGAAGTTGGGGTCAAAGGCGGCGGTGACGTCGGCAGAGAGGCAGAAGGACTTCTCATAGCAGGCCTTCAGCGCCACCTTCTGGCCGTCGCACAGGTCGGACATGAAGGTGTCGAAGGCGGCGGACTGCATGCCGCTGACGCCCTCGGAGCCGATCTCCTCCTTGTCTGCCAGCATGCACACAGCGGTCTTGGCGGGGACCTCCTCCAGGTCCAGCAGGCCGGCCAGGGCGGCGTAGCCGCACACCCGGTCGTCGTGGCCGTAGGCACCGATGAGGGAGCGGTCGAAGCCCACGTCGGAGGCCCGGAAGGCGGGGACCACCTCCAGCTCGGCGGAGATGAAGTCCTCCTCCACGATACCGTACTTCTGGTTCAGAATGTCCATAATGGCCAGCTTCACCCGGTCAGAGCCCTCATCGTCCGCGAAGGGACGGCTGCCGATGAGAACGTTGAGATTCTCGCCGGGGATGGCCTCGCTGAGAGGCTTCTTGGCCTGCTCGGCGCCCAGGTGGGGCAGCAGGTCGTCGATGGTGAAGATGGGGTCGCCGGCGGCGGGACCCACCACCACCTTCACGGTGGAGCCGTCCTTCAGAGCCACCACGCCGTGGAGCTCCAGGGGGATGGTCACCCACTGGTACTTGCGGATACCGCCGTAGTAGTGGGTCTTGAAGAAGGCCAGCTCGGCGTCCTCATAGAGGGGGTTGGGCTTCAGGTCCAGGCGGGGGGAGTCGATGTGGGCGGCGCAGATGTTGGCGCCCTGATCCAGGGACTCGGTGCCCACCACGGCCAGCATGATGGCCTTGCCCCGGTTGGAGCGGTAGACCTTGTCGCCGGCCTTCAGGGCCATGCCCCGGACAAAGGGCTTGAAGCCTTTTGCCTCGGCCAGGGCGATGGCGCTCTCCACCGCCTCCCGCTCGGTCATGCTGTCGTCCAGGAACTTCTTATAGTCCTCGCAGTAGCTCTTCAGCTCCGCCTCCTGGGCAGCGCTGATCCGGTCCCAGCCGTTCTTGGGGCGGTACAGGAGCGCATCCCGGCGCAGATCGCCGGCGTTCTTTTTCTCTTCCATGGGAATGACCTCCTATTCAATGATCTAAGATTTCGGTAAAGAGGACCAAAGCCCGTTCCCCGAAGGTCTCGGGTGTGTCGTCCTCCGTGTTTTCCAGCACATAGTCGCAGTTTGCCCGGAAGAAGTCCTCCCCCTTCTGGGCGCTCACCCGCTTGCGGGCGTATTCTTCGGAAATGCCCTCCCGGGCCATGATGCGCCGGATGCGCACCTCCACCGGGGCGATGACCCCCACCACGGCGTCGCACCGCTCTCCCAGTCCGCTCTCGATGAGGGCGATGGCGTCGATGGCGGCGGCGGGACAGCCGGACTCCTCCGCTCCCGTCAGAAGCTGGTCAATGGCCTCTCCCACAAAGTGGTGGGTGATGACATTGAGTTCGGCCAAGGCGGCGGGGTCCATAAAGACCACGTTGCCCAGCTTCTTGCGGTCGATCCCCCCCGCACCGTCACCAATGTCCCCGAACCGGGCGGTGAGAGCCTCCCGCATGGGAAGGCTCTCCTCCAGCAGGCGGTGGTACACCGCATCGGCGTCGATGACGCAGGCCCCCAGAGACGTGAGGGCGTTCAGCGCCGTGGTCTTGCCCGCCCCCGTTGGGCCGGTGATGCCGATGATCTTCATATCCGGACCTCCTCTGCGGACGCATCCGCTTTTCTCAGTGTACAGCGCAGCCGGACGGCCAGCACCAGGTTGACCACCGGAACGAAGCTCAGCAAAATATGGGCCACCAGGGACCCGGCGCTCTTTTTCCCGATCAGGCAGCCCCGGACCGAGCCGTGGACCAGGAAGATCACCTGGACGGTCCACAGAAGGCCGATGAGGATGGCAGCCAGCAGGATGAGCGGGTCCAGAATAATGGCCACAATGGCCACGTGGAACACCAGGTGCATCATGGGCCACAGGACCGCCAGCACCAGCGGGTAAAAGGGCAGCATCCACAGAGGGCCCTGGAACATGCTGTGGAGGCCCACCGCGGCCAGCACATAGCCTCCTCCCACCACGATCTGGAGGGGCAGGCCGACAATGAGGCCGTCATCCAGCAGACGGACCGCCCGCCGGGCCGGTGAGACGCTCTTCCGGTGCACAGGAGTGAGGTTGGAGCGCAGGAGGACGTAGAGCCCAAACAGGGTGCCGGGCAGGGTGGACAGGGCCACCTGCACCCACACCAGCAGAGAGCCGCCGTCCAGGGTCTCGATCAGAGCCAGCAGCGCCAGGGCCACCGTCCACACCACGGAGCAGAAGTACCCCAGGGCCGTCAGCAGCACAAACACCGGATGGCCCAGGTCCAGCTTCTGCCGGACGTCCAGAACCACCAGGACGATGAGGACCAGACATACCGCCAGCACCTGCATGGCACTCCCCCCCTCTCCTCCGGTATCATACACCATTTTTTCCGCTTCGTCTACGGCTTCAGGTCAGATCGACAATATGGAAGCCCGCCGCCTTGTTGAGCCGGTTGGAGATGGCCAGGCCGATGCCCCCCTCGTCAGGGCACTGGGACCAGATGGCGGTGACGTCGGTGCCGTCAAAGGCCCGGAGGGCGTCGAAGACGTTGCGGGCCTGGGCGGCCTTGTCGGCCGCCGGCCCCAGCTTCTCCACAGTGTGACCGGCATACAGGCCGACGTACTCGTCGAAGCAGACCACGCCCTCGCCCTCCCCCAGGTGGGCCTGGATGTAGGCAGCAGTGGCTGCCGCGTCGCCCTTCACCACGGTGACGGGTGCCTTGGGGGCGTAGTGACGGTACTTCATACCGGGAGCTCGGGGATGCTCCCCCGCCCCCATGAGGCGGGTGACCGCCGGGTCCACCGCCACTTCCCCCAGGGCGTCCCGGAGCTCCTCCAGGGTGACACCGCCGGGCCGCAGCAGCCGGGGCGGCTGCTCGGTGAGGTCGATGATGGTGGACTCCACCCCCACGGAGCAGGGTCCGCCGTCCACGATGCCGTCGATCTTTCCCTCCATGTCCTCCAGCATGTCGGCCATGTTGGTGGGGCTGGGCCGGCCGGAGGTGTTCCCCGACGGCGCCGCCACCGGCACACCGGCGGCGGTAATGATGGCCCGGCACACCGGGTGGGCGGGGCAGCGCATGCCCACGGTGTCCAGCCCGGCGGTGACCACGTCGGGCACCACCGGCCTGCGCTCCAGGATCATGGTGAGGGGACCCGGCCAGAACCGCTCTGCCAGGGTATAGGCGGCGTCGGGAATGTGCTGGCAGTACCGCTCCAGCCACTGGGCCGACGGGACGTGGAGGATGAGGGGATTGTCCTGGGGCCGCCCCTTGGCCTCAAAGATATGGGCCACCGCCTCGGGGTCCAGCCCGTTGGCCCCCAGGCCGTACACCGTCTCGGTGGGGATGCCCAGCAGGCCGCCCCGGGTCAGGATGGCCGCGGCCTGCTCCACGTCAGCGGCGGTCAGTTTCTCTGTCTTCATGCTTCTTCGCCTCGATCTCTTCCGTTCAGCGCCAGCGCTCCCGGCCCTTCTCCCGGCAGTTGAGCACCAGGCTCACCACACCGGCGGCAATGAGGACCGCGCCGAACACGATGTTCACGATGGAAATGGCCGTTTTCATGATGGATTCCCTCCGTCACTCGTAGATGCCCACCGGCACCCCCGCCAGCTCGATGGTGGTGTCCGGGGTGAATTGGGCCTTTTGCAGATAGCCCTTCACCGTGAGGATACCGTACTTGGGGTTGGCCTTCTCGTCCTCCAGCTCCAGCTCGATGTGATGCTCGCCGGAGCCGGTGAGCCAGCCGTCGTCCTCCAGCAGGAGGGCCAGGTCGGACTTCACGGCGTCCAGGGTCAGTCCCTGGGGAAGGGCGTTGAAATGAATCAGCATTTCCATGGTCTTCGATCTCCTTTTATTCCTCTTGACTGGCCTTCATGCGCTCGGCCTGATCGGCGGTGACGAGGCCGTCGATGATCTCGTCCAGGTCGCCGTCCATGATGGCGTCGATCTGGTACAGGGTCAGGCCGATGCGGTGGTCAGTGACCCGGCCCTGGGGAAAGTTGTAGGTGCGGATGCGCTCGTTGCGCATCCCGGTGCCCACCTGGCTGCGGCGCTCCGCCGTCACCGATTCCTCCTGCTCCCGGACCTTCTCCTCATAGAGACGGGACCGCAGCAGCTGCATGGCCTTGTCCCGGTTCTGGAACTGGCTGCGCTCCTGCTGGCACTCCACCACCGTGCCGGTG
>CAUBHZ010000214.1 GCA_958435885.1 uncultured Intestinimonas sp.
GCTCACCTCCATCATCAACTACGTGGACCTGCTGAAGAAGGAGGACATCCAGGCGCCCAAGGCCCGGGAGTATATCGCCGTGCTGGACCGGAAGAGCCAGCGGCTCAAGAAGCTCACCGAGGATCTGGTGGAGGCCTCCAAGGCCTCCACGGGGAACCTGACGGTGATCCGGGAAAGACTGGGCTTCACCCAGCTGCTGGACCAGGCCCTGGGGGAGTACCAGGAGAAGTTTGAAAAGAGCGGCCTGACCCCCGTGCTCACCCGTTCCGACCGCGAGCTCTATGTGGAGGCCGACGGCCGACACCTGTGGCGGATCATCGACAACCTCCTGGGCAACTGCGTCAAGTACGCCCTGCCCGGGACCCGGGTCTACCTGGATGTGGGGAGCCGGGAGGGCAGCGTGACCCTGTCGGTGAAGAACATCTCCCGGGACCCCCTGAACATCCCGGCGGAGCAGCTCATGGAGCGGTTCGTCCGGGGGGATGTGTCCCGGACCACCGAGGGCTCCGGCCTGGGCCTCTCCATTGCCCGGAGCCTCACCGAGCTCCAGGGGGGCGCCTTCCTGCTGGACATCGACGGCGACCTCTTCAAGGCGGTGGTCTCCTTCCCGGAGTACCGGGAGCCGGAGACGGCCGAAACACCTGCGGAAGAGCCGTCCTGACCGGAAAGCCCGTCCGGCGCGGTCCGCGCCGGACGGGCTTTTTCCACCCTTTGTGGAAAAGAAGATTGCCTCCAGACCGGATTTGGGTTAGAATGGGGGCAGCAGGCAAAACTGTACCCAAAGGAGGTAGTTCCGATGTATGACATCGTCATCGTGGGGGCGGGACCCGCCGGGCTCACCGCCGCCCTGTACGCCCGCCGTGCGCGCCACTCCGTGCTGGTGCTGGAGGGGGGCGTCCCCGGCGGTCAGGCCGTCACCACACCCCACGTGGAAAACTGGCCGGGCACCCTGTCCATCTCCGGACCCGACTTCGCCATGGGCCTCTATCAGCAGTGCTCCGACCTGGGCGCCCAGTTCCAGTTCACCGCCGTCACCGGCATTGAGGACCGGGGGGACGTGAAGGTGGCCCTGGCCGGCGAGGAGACCTATGAGGGCCGCGCCCTCATCCTGGCCAACGGCGTCCAGCGCCGGAAGCTGGGGGTCCCCGGTGAGGAGCGGCTGGGCGGCAAGGGCGTGAGCTACTGCGCCACCTGCGACGGCAGCTTCTTCAAGGGCAAGGAGGTGGCTGTGGTGGGAGGCGGCAATACCGCCGTGGAGGATGCCATCTACCTGGCCTCCATCTGCCCCACGGTGTGGCTCATCCACCGCCGGGACAAGCTCACCGCCCAAAAGTACCTGGTGGACAACCTGAAGACCAAAACCAACGTAAAATTCCTCCCCGACCACAAGGTGCTGGAGATCCAGGGAGACAAGCAGGTGGAGGCCATCCGGCTCATGGGGCCGGAGCACCAGCGCATCCTCCACGTCTCCGCCGTCTTTGCGGCGGTGGGCCTCATCCCCGACAACCAGAGGTTCTCGCCCCCGCTGCAGCTCAACGAGTACGGCTATATCCAGGCCGGCGAGGACTGCGCCACCAATGTGCCCGGCATCTTCGTGGCCGGGGACAGCCGCTCCAAGGAGCTGCGGCAGCTGGTCACCGCCGCCTCCGACGGCGCCATGGCCGCCAGCAAGGCCGGACAGTACCTGGGCGCCCGGTAAAGAAAATGTGAAAAAGTGCCCCCGTCCTTCCATTGGGGAAGGACGGGGGCACTTTGCGTTCAGTCGGAGGCGCTCTGCGTCCGGCGGCCCTTTTCTCCGCGGCCGGGCAGCGTGAGGGTGGTGCCGTCGGTGGCGGCGGAGATGAGATAGCGGTAGACCTTTGCCTTCTGCTCGTCGTAGAGGTCCAGGTCCTGATAGAGGTCCTTGTAGTAGTCAAAGGTGTCCCGCTTCATCCGGATGAGCTTCCGAAGGGTGGCCTGACTGGTGATGAGGCTGCCCGGACGCTTGTGGTAGTAGTAGAGGGGCCTTGGCACCGCCGCCACCAGCCGGACATGGCGGATATACTCCAGGTTGAAGAGGAAGTCCTCGCTCCAGGTTACGTCCTCCGCAAAGCGCAGCCCCTGTTTTTCCACGATGGACCGGCGGTAGAGCTTGTTCCACAGGGCGCCGTAGTAGTAGTTGGCCGGGGCCTTCACCATCTCCTGAGCGAACTCCTGACGGGTGAGGAGGCGCTCTCTCTTGATGTGCCCCCGCTGGGCCTGCTTCTCGCCGTCCACCCGGAAGAAGTGGGAGATGACCAGATCGGCGCCGGTGACCTGGGCCGCCCGGACCAGGGTTTCGGTGGCGTCGGGGGTCAGGCGGTCGTCGCTGTCGGAGAACTGGAGGTAATCGCCCCTGGCCACCGCCAGGGCGGCGTTCCGGGCGGCGGAGACCCCGCCGTTGGGCCGGTCCAGAAAGCGGACGCGGCGGTCCACCCGGGCGGCGGCGGCGCACAGCTGGCCGGAGCCGTCGGTGCTGCCGTCGTTGACCAGGATGATTTCCAGATTGGGCCAGGTCTGGCTCCGCAGGCTCTCCAGACAGGGACCCAGATAGACCTCGCTATTGTAGATGGGGACGATGATGCTCACAAGGGGCGTATCCAAGAAGACACCTCACAGATGGGCCGTCCTGAGGACGGCGGGGTGGAAGGAAAGGGGTCAGCCGGGACGGCGGGGTTCCAGCCCCAGCTGGTAGAGGGCGTTGGACCAGGAGCCGCAGGCCGCCTGGAGCCTCCGCCGGACGGGGAGGGGGATCTCCCGGCGCTCCGGGGGGCGGCCCAGCCGCCGGGCGGCCTCGGCTACCGTCTCCAGATCCAGGGCGGTGGCTTCGTCCACCCGCAGCAGGCGGTAGTAGCAGTCGTGGAGGCTCCCCCGATGACGGCCAGGGGATCTGCCGCTGCGGTCCCCCAGCCGGGTGTTGGAGAAGGGGGCGATGCGCCGGACGGGCTCCAGGTCCACCTGCTCCAGCACCCGCCGCCAGGAGCCGCACCGCCTCACCAGGGTCTCCACGGTCTGTGGTTCCACCTCCCGGCGGAGGGGCGCCCGGTTGAGTTCCTCCGCCCGACGGCGGACGGACTCCAGCAGGGGTGTGTACTCCGCCTCCAGAGGACCCAGAGGGGGGAGGGGAGCGGTGTCCAGGACACCGGCGGCGGTGAGCACCTCGCCCCAGGTCTTATATCGGTGGCGCAGGCCACGGAGGACCTCCGGCAGGTCGGAGGGGTGGGGCATGCGCCCCAGGGTCTGCCGGGCAGCCCGGACCTGTTCCAGGAGCCGCTGGGCCTCCTCCTCCTCGGCCCGGACCTGCTCCAGGCCCTTGCCGCACCGGCCGGCGGAGCGGCTCAGGCCGGCGGCCCGGAGGGCGTTGGGCCAGTTTTTGAACCGGGCCCGCAGATAGGTCCGGCAGGTCCAGTGGACCTCGTTCTGGGCGGGGGAGCGCCCCAGAGCCGCGGCCCGCTCCCGCAGGAGCGCCAGTAATTCCTGGTCGGAGCAGCTCTCGTAGAGCTGCCGGCCCTGGGGGCCGTCCAGGCCGTAGCGGATGGCCTCCTTGCCCCGGGGCTCGGCCTCGGGCCGTCCCGCCAGGGTGTGGAGCTCCTGCCGGCGCCGGCGCAGCTCCCCCTCTGTCAGCATGTTGTCCACGCTTTCCGTCTCCTCTCTCCGTAGAAGGGAAGGGGAATGTCACCAGACCCTTCCCGTGTGGATGGGGGACAGTACGCCCATGGCTGGCTCGGGTCTCTGGCCCATACAGCGCCTGCGCCGGACTCCCACCGGCTCCTGGTGAAGCGTGCCGCGCCCTGCGCGTCCGCACCGCAGCTGTCTCGTTTGCAGTGAGTCATTATAACACGGCTCCGCCCGGCCTTGCAAGGGGCGCGGCAAAGGGGAAGTTTCATCTGGAGATTGCCTTTTTCCTGAAAAAAGGATATACTGAGCAGGATAAAGTTTTGCGCAAGGAGGCCCGCTATGGACAAGATCAAAATGACCACTCCCCTGGTGGAGATGGACGGGGATGAGATGACCCGTATCCTCTGGAAGGACATCAAGGAGATCCTGCTGGAGCCCTACATCGACCTGAAGACCGAGTACTACGACCTGGGGCTGCCCCACCGGGAGGAGACCCGGGACCAGGTGACGGTGGACTCCGCCGAGGCCACCAAGAAGTACGGCGTGGCGGTGAAGTGCGCCACCATCACCCCCAACGCCCAGCGGGTGGAGG
>CAUBHZ010000215.1 GCA_958435885.1 uncultured Intestinimonas sp.
TATCTCCGCCTGTCAGTTCCCCGCCCGTCCTCAAAGTGGCAGGCGGAGGCATAGTCGCAGTAGAGGCAGGCGTTCTTCTCCGGTCCCCGCCAGAAAGGATCGGCGTCGATGATGCCGGAGGAGAGCTCCCCGGCGATCTCGGACAGGATGTGCTGGGTGTGTGTTTTCAGCTTGCCCAACCGCTCCGCCGTCACCAGCGCCTCGCCGGTGATCGCACCTGTACGGCTGGATACCTTTACAGGCAGAAAGCGGGGTCCTCCCTCGTTCATGGCCTCCATGGCCTCCAGCACCTCGGGGTCGTCCAGGAGGAGGCCGTGGCGCCGCAGCTCGGCGTCGGTCTGCTTCTGCCGCTCCGCCTCCGTCATGCCCCGGCTGCCCTTGGCCACCGCCGCCCGGGCGGGCAGGTAGAGGACGCCGGCCGGTGTGATGGCATAGTTGTAAAGGCTTTCTCCCTTCTCCTCCAGGGTAAAGAGATAGAGGAGCATCTGGAGCCCCAGGCCGTTCCACACCTCGGTGAGGTCGAAGGATTTGCGGCCCGTCTTGTAGTCCACCACCCGGAGGTAGAGCCGCCCGTCATGGACCCAGCCGTCCACCCGGTCCACGAAGCCGGAGACGCTGACGGTGACCCCGTCCACCGTCAGCTCCACCGGAGGCAGATCCCCCCGGTCGCCGAAGCCCAGCTCAAAGGAGATGGGCTGGAAGCTGGAGACGGAGAGCTCCTCCAGCACGTTTTCCACCACCTGGGTCACCGGCCGGATGAGCCGGTTGAAGAGATAGACGAACCGCGGGGTCTTGTTCTCCAGACCGCCCAGCTCCTGGGCGATGTAGGTCTCCATGATGGCTTTGATCTGCTTTCGGACCACGGCCCTGTCCCAGGTCCAGCCCCCGTTGCCGTCCTCCACCTTCCAGGCAGTGTCCTGGAGCATGTGCTCCAGCACATAGTGGACGAAGGTGCCGTACTCCGGCGCCTGGAAGCCGGCGGTCTGCCGGGGCTTGGCCTTCAGCCCGAACTGCATGAAGTAGGAAAAGTGGCAGGAGCGGTACTTGTCCATCCGGGAGGCCGACATGGGCACCTTCCGGCCGTAGAGCCGGGCCACGGAGTCCGGGCAGAGGCGTCCCCGCTCCAGGCCCGTCCCCCGCTCCAGCCGCCGGGCCAGGGACGCAAGCTCCTCCTGGTCCCGGAGCAGGCCCAGGACCTCCGGGTGCTCCCCCGCCAGCTCCAGAGCGGGACGGGGCGCCGCCAGACGGAAGGCATCCCCCAGGGCCTGCTCCCGGATGGGCAGGACCTCTGGAAAGAGCCGCCGCAGCCGCTCCCACAGAAAGGAGGGCCGCCGCTCCTCTCCCTGAGGTCCCAGGGCGGCCCAGCTCACCGTCAGGTGGCGGTAGGGCCGGGCGCAGGCGGCGTAGACAATGGTCAGCTCCCGGTCCAGCTTATCAGTGAGCTGGGGGGAGAGCTCCAGGCCCATGGAGGCCAGCAGGCTGCGGTCGTCGTCGGTAAAGAGTCCCGGCGCCGGCGCCACCTGGGGCAGCGCGCCGTCATCGGCACCCAGGAAGAAGAGAGCGGCACACTGCCGGTCCCCCTGCCGGGCGGCGTCGCCTGCCGTTACCCGGTCCAGGGAGACGGGGATGGCGCCCACGTCGTACTGGGATAGCACCAGCTTGAGCAGCTGGGCAAACTCCTCCAGCCCCAGAGGCGCCTGGCCCAGGATGGCAGCGCACTGCTCCAGGCCGCCGCAGAGGATCTCCCACAGCTGGCCGTACTCCTCCGCCCGCTTGAGCTCGCCCCGCTCCCGGAGCACCTGGGCCCGCTCCTCCAGCCGCTGGGGCAGTCGGATCTCCTCCAGGAAGCGGTACAGGGCCACAGCCTGCCCCGCGCCGGTCTCGTCGGTGTTGCGCCGGAGCATCTCCAGCGGCTCCGTGATCTGCCGGCGCACCTCGTTCAGGCGGTCCAGCAGGGCCTGGTCCTCCTCCGTCATGGGGAAGCCATAGCCCCGGGGGTGCATGTTCCAGGCCGCCGACGCCGTCCAGCGGCTCCCCTTCAGATCCCATTTCAGCACGTAGTTCTCCAGCAGGTCGCAGTCCGACCGGGCCACACCGGTGAGTCCCGTTTTCAGGTAGCGGAACACGTCCCCGCTGTCGTAGTCCCCCGCCACCACATCCAGGGCGCCGGTGACCACGGCAAAGACCGGTTTTTGGAGGATGTCGGTCATGCTGTCCAGGAAGACGGGCACACCGTAGCGGCCAAAAACCTCCTCGATGAGAGGGGCATAGGCGTCAAAGCCCCGGGCCACCACGCCGATCTCCCGGTAGCGGAGCCCCTCCGCCCGGACCAGGCGCAGGATCTCGGCGGCCGTCCACTCCACCTCGGACCGTGGGGTGACTGCCGTGAACAGCCGCACCCCCTCCACCGGACCTTTCCAGGCCTGAACTTCCTCTGAAAACAAGTATTTCTCAATATAAGAAAGTTCTTTTACTTTACAGTTATTCTCCCCGTGGAAGGTCTCGATCTCCACTTCCACGTGGTCGGCTCTGGCCGCCCGGCTCAGCTGGGCAATGGTTCGCCGGGCTGGGGCAAAGATGCCGGTCTGTCCCTCCTCCTCCGGCGCGCAGGTGAGGACCACTGTGACCTCCCTGGCCTGCTTCCACAGCTGGCGCAGCACCTGGATCTGTTGGGGCGTAAAGTCTGTAAAGCCATCTACATAGACAGAGATCCCCTTCGCCCAGCCGCTCTCCGCCAGGCCCTCAGCCAGCCTTGTGAGGCGGTCCCGGGGGTCGGCGGCCACCCGGGCGGTCAGAGCGTCGTAGGCGCCGAAGATGAGCCCCAGGTCCCGGAGCTTCTCCCCCTCCTGCCCCTCCAGTTCCTCTCCAGCTTTGGTCAGGTCTTCCGGGGAGACACAGTACTGCTTGCACTCGTCCAGGGTGGCCAGCAGGCCGGAGAGGAAGGCCGGCTTCTGGGAGGGCCGGGCATAGACCGTGAGGGCGCTGGAGACCGCCTTTCGGGCGGCGCACATGAGGAGCACCCGGCCGCCCGGGTCCAGGGCCGGCGCCGCCAGTCCCCCGGACCGGGCCAGCACCCGGCTGGTCAGGCGGGTGAAGGAGAGGACTTCGGCGTACAGAGAGACTTGATTGCCCGCCACGGCACACAGCCGCCGCTCCGTCTCATGGGAGGCCTGCTCGGGTACGATGAGCAGCTGCCGCCGCCCTCCCCCAGCGGCGATCCGCTCCAGAATCGCGGCCGTCTTTCCTGTTCCGGCCCGGCCCAGCAGGAGCTTCAGCATGGGCGCACCTCCTTTCTCACACTGTGGTCCTCACACAAGACCGTGACTTTCCAACAGGATAAACATCTGCTGCAGCATCAGCTTCTCTCCCAGAAGCTCCCGGAACCGGGCGCTCTTCTGTTTGCCTGCCGCCCGCAGAGGCTCCATCTGTCCTTCCAGCTTCTCCTGCCTGGTGCGCAGTTCCTCATAGGCATCCTCAAAGCGCGCAAGGCGCTCCAGCGCGGCCTGTTCCAGACCTTCGGGCACCTGCCATCCCTTCCGGCCGTATTTGGTATAGCGTTCCACCTTGCTTTTCTCCTCTCTTCGCGCACGGACAAAAAAGCCCGCGCCGGGACGGGCGCGGGCCTTTTATAACGGTTACTGGGGATTGAGGGTGTAGTTGGGGGCTTCCTTGGTAATATAGATGTCGTGGGGGTGGCTCTCCTTGAGGCCGGCGCTGGTGATCTGGATAAACTGCCCCTTGGCACGCAGCTCCTCAATGGTACCGCAGCCGCAGTAGCCCATACCGGCACGCAGGCCGCCCATCATCTGATAGATGGTCTCGCCCAGGCCTCCCTTGTAGGGGACGCGGCCCTCCACGCCCTCGGGAACCAGCTTCTTGTTGTTCTCCTGGAAGTAGCGGTCTCTGGAGCCCTTGGCCATGGCGCCCAGGGAGCCCATGCCCCGGTACACCTTGAACTGACGGCCCTGGTAGACCTCGGTGTCCCCGGGGGACTCCTCACAGCCCGCCAGCAGGGAGCCCAGCATGACCACGTTGCCGCCGGCGGCAATGGCCTTGACAATGTCGCCGGAGTACTTGATGCCGCCGTCGGCGATGATGGGCACGCCGTACTCAGCGGCCACACAGGCGGCGTCATAGACGGCGGTGATCTGGGGCACGCCGATACCGGCCACCACACGGGTGGTGCAGATGGAGCCGGGTCCGATGCCCACCTTCACGCAGTCGGC
>CAUBHZ010000216.1 GCA_958435885.1 uncultured Intestinimonas sp.
GCGCTCTTCAGCGCCGGAAAGGGCGTTTTTATGTCCGGCTCACCCCATGAGCCAGAAGAGTCTGCTCCGGGAGACCGCCATACCCAGCTTCCGCTGGAGGGCCAGGGAGGCCTCATTGCCGTCGATGATCTGGGCGAAGGGGATCTGCCCCCGCTCCAGGGCCAGGTTGATGGCCGCCCGCTGGAGGAGCTCTCCCAGGCCCCGGCGGCGGTAGGCAGGCAGCACCTCCAGCATACCGATGCTTCCCTCGTCGTGGAAGCCCACAAAGCCGGCGGGCTTTCCCTCCACAAAGGCGCCGATGATCCCCCGGTCCGCCGCCCGCTCCATGTAGGCCACCCCGCCGAAGTCGTGGCTGTAGTGGGCCCGGAGCCAGGGCGCCCAGGACCGGTCCAGCAGCCGCAGTTCCCCGCCGAAGTCGGGGATGGGCAGGGGGTCTTTGTCCAGGTAGGCCGCCGACCAGCAGAGCTCCCGCTCCGGCAGACCGAACCTGGCCCGGGCCAGGTCAAAATACGCCATATCATGGCCCACGAAGAGGTCGCACCCCGCCGGTACCCGGTCCAGGAAGTCTGACGCCGCCTCCGGCTCCGCCGCCAGCATCCAGGCCCCACAGCCCGTGTCGTGGAGTAGGACGCCCTCCTTCTCCACCGTCAGGGCGTCGGCGCTGCCCCGGCGGAGGACCTCCAACATGTTGGCGTAAAGGACCCTGTCCCGCTCCAGCCAGGCCCGGGCCCGTTCCATCTGATCCACCGTCACTTCTCCTCCTCCGCCAGGGGCAGCCGGATCACAAAGCTGGTCCGCCTGCCGTCGCTCTCCGCCCGGATGGTGCCGCCGTGGCGCTCCACGATCTCCCGGGCGATGGCCAGCCCCAGCCCTGCCCCACCGGTGCGGGTGGACCGGGCCTGGTCCAGCCGGTAAAACTTTTGAAAGATGTTGGTGAGCTCCTGCTCCGGGATCTCCAGGCCCTGGTTGCGGATGGCGATCTCGGCCCAGCCCTCCCGCTGTGCCGCCTGGATCTCCACCTCGCCGCCGGGGGCGCTGTAGCTCACCGCGTTGCGCAGCACGTTGTCAAAGACCCGGGCCAGCTTGTCGGCATCCCCCCGCACCGTGAGCCGGGGGGCGATGTCGCACTTGCAGGTCAGGTCCTTTTCGGCAAAGGCGGGGTAGAACTCGTCGGAGAGCTGCTCCAGCAGCAGAGAGAGCTGGATGAGCTCCCCCTTCTCCCCCAGGGTGGCAAAGTCCATGCGGGTGATGTCGAAGAACTCCCCGATGAGCTCCCCCAGCCGGTTGGCCTTGTCCAGGGCGATGGCGGTGTATTTGGCCCGCTGCTCCGCCGTGAGGCCGGGGTCGTCGTGGAGGAGGTTCAGATACCCCAGCACCGAGGTGAGGGGGGTCTTGAGGTCGTGGGCCAGAAAGGCCACCAGGTCCTGCCGCCGCTGCTCCGCCTCCTTGGCCTGGGCCCGGCCGGCGGCCAGACTGCTCTGGATGGCCCGCAGGTCCCGCTCCAGCGGGGAGAGCTCCTTGGGCAGGGACACCGGCTCCCCCGTCTCATCCACCACCTGGTGGACAGTGGCGCCGATCCGGTCCAGCCACCGGGTGACCTTCCCCAGCACCGCATAGAAGGCCGCCAGCAGGTAGACCGCCGCCAGACCGGCCACCCAGCAGAGCCAGCCGTCCCGGAAGATGTGCCGGTACATCCCCTGGGCAGCCTCCTCTTCCACGCCGAACAGGTCCAGGCACAGCCGCTCCACCCCCTGGGCCATGGCCTGGCCCCACAGGGCGTCGGCCACCTGCCACAGCACCACCGTCACAGCCAGGGCGCCCAACGCCCCCGCCGCCGCCAGCAGCAGCAGCTTTCCCTTCAGCCGGTCATACCGCCCGTCCATATCATCCCGCCTTTCGCAGTCGTGTCCCCATTATACCCGCTGCCGCCTGATGAGGCAAGCCCGGTCCCAAAGCCCGGACTTTTCCGCTCCCCCCTGGTGCTTCTTTCCGGTTGACGGTCCCCCCTTCCCGTGCTATGATTATAGTACAAATGTTCGACTTCGGAGGGACCCATATGGAGCTCCTGGACAAGCTGACCATCCTGGCCGACGCCGCCAAATACGACGCCGCCTGCACCTCCAGCGGCGTGAGCCGGGGCGGGCGGGGCGGCCTGGGCTCCACCCTGCCGGCGGGGTGCTGCCACTCCTTTTCCGCTGACGGCCGGTGCATCTCCCTTTTAAAGGTCCTCATGACCAACCGCTGCCGGTACGACTGCGCCTACTGCGTCAACCGCCGGTCCAACGACGTGCCCCGGGCCACCTTTACCCCCCAGGAGCTGTGCGAGCTCACCCTGGGCTTCTACCGCCGGAACTACATCGAGGGGCTCTTCCTCTCCTCCGCCGTCCTCCGGGACCCGGACTACACCACCGAGCGGATGATCGCCGTCCTCTCCCTGCTGCGGGAGGGCTACGGCTTTCAGGGCTACATCCACGCCAAGGCCATCCCCGGGGCCGACCCTCTCCTCACCCGGCGGCTGGGCCTGCTGTGCGACCGGCTGAGTATCAACATCGAGCTGCCCAGCCAGCGCAGTCTGGCCCTGCTGGCCCCCGACAAGACCAAGGAGGCCATTCTGGCTCCCATGGAACAGATCCGGGACGGCATCGCCGTCTCCAGACAG
Source organism: uncultured Intestinimonas sp. (assembly GCA_958435885.1). Next base: position 2,660 of record CAUBHZ010000216.1, read on the forward strand.
GAGCTCTCCCGGTACCGCCACGCTCCAAAATTCGCCCCGGCGGGGCAGTCCACCCAGATGATCGTGGGAGCCACCCCGGAGACCGACCTCCAGATCCTGAAGCTGAGCCAGGGCCTCTACCGGCGCTACCGGCTCAAGCGGGTCTTTTATTCGGCCTACATGCCGGTGTCCGACAGCAAGCTCCTCCCCGCCCGGCAGGGCTTCCGGCCTCCTCTCCTCCGGGAGCACCGGCTCTACCAGGCCGACTGGCTGCTGCGGTTCTACCACTTCGACGCCGGGGAGCTGCTGGACGAGGCCCACCCCCATTTCGACCCCCGGCTGGACCCCAAGTGCTGCTGGGCCCTCCGCCACCCGGAGTTCTTCCCCGTGGACGTGAACCGGGCCGACTACGAGGCCCTCCTCCGGGTACCCGGCATGGGGGTGACCTCCGCCCGCCGGGTCCTGGCCGCCCGCCGGGTGGGTCCCCTCACCTTTGAAGGCCTCAAGACCCTGGGGGTGGTCCTCAAGCGGGCCCAGTACTTCCTCACCTGCTCCGGCCGCACCGTCCCCGGCACCGCCCGGCTCCAGCCCGAGGACCTCTTCTTCCGCCTGGCCGACCCCCTCCCCGGCGGCGGCGCCAAGGTGCTGCCCGGCCAGCTCTCCCTCTTCTCCCCCACCACCTGAAAGGAGCATTCTTATGCCCACGTCCCAGCGCCCCCAGTTTGTCTACCTCTATGACGGCACCTTCGCCGGCTTCCTCACCTGTGTCTTTGAGAGCTACGCCAAAGACGAGGAGCCCGCCTGCTTCTCCGGCTTCGACGACCCCCGGACCTCCCTGTGGCCGGAGCGGGCGGTGGAGACCGACCGGGAGAAGGCGGAGCGGGTGTACCGCTCCCTGAGCCGCCGGGTCTCCCCGGAGGTCCAGCGGTGGGTCCGCCACGGCTTCCTCACCTGCGCCCCGGAGAAGGAGCGGCGGCTCTACGACTTCATCCGCCTGGCCTACCGGGCGGGTCCCGCCGTGGTCCGGGACCTGACCGACCCCCGGGTGGCTCCCCTCCACACCGCCCTCCTCCACCTCTGGAAGGAGGCCCACCTCTTCCAGGGCTTCGTCCGCTTCTCCGACCAGGGCGGCGTCCTCTGCGGCCAGATCACTCCCAAAAACCGGGTGCTCCCCCTGCTGCGGCCCCACTTCTGCGCCCGGTTCTCCCGGGAGCGGCTCCTCCTCTACGACCGCACCCACAAAGAGGCCCTCCTCTACCAGCCCCGGCAGTGGGCCATCCTCCCCCTGGAGGAGTTCCACCTGGAGGGACCCGGCCAGGAGGAACGGGACTATCGGCAGCTGTGGCGGCGGTTCTACGACACCATCGCCATCCGGGAGCGGGAGAACCCCCGGTGCCGCATGACCCACATGCCCAAGCGGTACTGGGACGACATGACCGAATTTCAGACCGAGGCGGCAGCCCCCGGCACGGCCCTGGCACGGAAATAACTTTTTTGGGGGGCGCGACAATTCCGGCGCGCCGGGCCACCATCAACGCGCCCCCTCATCCGGCGGCTCCGCCGCCACCTTCCCCCCT
>CAUBHZ010000217.1 GCA_958435885.1 uncultured Intestinimonas sp.
CCTGGACCCCAAAACGGCGGCCAAGGTGCTGGACGCCACCGAGAAGATTGTCCAGCGGGACAGGCTCACCACCCTGATGATCACCCACAACATGCGGGACGCCATCGCCCACGGCAACCGCCTCATCATGATGTATGAGGGCCGGGTGGCGGTGGACGTTTCCGGCGAGGAGAAGAAGAACCTCACCGTGGAGCAGCTCCTCTCCCTCTTCAGCAAGGCCAGCGGATCAGATGAGGCCGACGACAAGCTCCTGCTGGGTTAAAGCCAACGGCAAGCTCCTTCTGGGCTGAGCACCCATCTCCAGGCAGCACGATGCCGCTGCCCCCCGCGTTTTCGCGGGAGGCAGCGGCATTTTTGTCTTTTTATGCTACTCTGCTCCACCCTCATTTGCGGCATTCGGAGCCGCCGCTCCCACCCACGCCGCGGCCTCCGGCGCGCAGAAGCGGATGAAGGCCTCCATCTCCCGGGTGGCCCACTTCTCCCGGTGGTAGAAGATCTGCTCGTACATCACCGCCTGGAGGTCGCACACCTCCACCACCGTCAGCTTGCCCTGGCGCACCGGCTCCTCCACCAGGAAGCGGGGCAAAAAGGAGAGCCCTTCCGTCTCCTCCAGCACCCGGAGCAGGAAGGAGGCGTAGCTGCTCTCCAGGGCCGGCGTGATGGCCCGGTCAAGGGTAGCCAGCCGCCGGTCCAGCAGGCGGCGGTAGTTGGCATCCCGCTCGGTGAGGTAGAAGGGCCGGTCCAGCAGCTCCGCCAGATGGTGAGGGCCGGGTCCCAGCTCCCGCCCCAGCTCCGCCGACGCCACCACCACCACCTCCTCCTGCCGCTCCAGCACCTTGCACCAGCTGTTGTTGTAGAGGGGCTCCTCCAGGATGTAGATGATATCCAGCTCCCCCCGCTCCATCTTGGCGATGAGCTCCTCGGGGATGCCCGTGGTGATCTGGATGCTCACCTCGGGGTGCTGGACCCGGAAGCGCCGCACGATCCCCGGCAGCCGGGCGTAGCACAAGGACTCCAGAGTGCCCACGTGGAGCTGCCCCCGCAGCACCTCGTCCTCCCCCCGCAGGGAGTGTCTGGCCTTCTCCACCTCCTGGACGATGCCGATGGCGCTGTCCAGAAAGGCCCGCCCCTGACCGGTGAGAGAGACCCGCTTGCCCATCCGGTCGAAGAGCCGCACCCGCAGCTCCTCCTCCAGCATGCGGATCTGGACGGTCACCGCCGACTGGGAATAGCCCAGGCTGGCCGCCGCCTTGGAAAAGCTCTGAAACTGCGCCACCCGGATAAAGGTGGCCAGCTGCCGCAGCTCCATCTCCCCATCTCCTTCCATCGGACCGGTTTTGTTATTAAAAATTTTCAACGATACTATAAAATAGATTTGTTTGATTAAACTTATTTGCAATGTTATACTAACGCCACCCAAAAGTCAACGAGAAAAATAGACGAAACGGAGAAAATCAAAGGAGGCCTTCCCCGTGGAAAAGAAAAAGATCAAAATCGGACTGATCCCCAAGCTCATCATCGCGATCATCCTGGGCATTCTCTTCGGCACCTTCCTGCCGGAGTGGTGCAACCGCCTCATCGTCACCTTTTCCTCCATCTTCAGCACCTTCCTCGCCTTCGTGATCCCCCTGATGATCGTGGCCTACGTGACCATGGGCATCGCCAACCTGCGCAGCGGCGCGGGCAAGCTTCTGGTCATCACCGTGGCCCTGGCCTACTGCTCCACCCTGGTGGCGGGCTCGGTCTCCTACCTGGTCTCCTCCACCCTGTTCCCCTCCTTCATGAGCGCCGGCGCTCTGGACCAGATCGCCGCCACCGCCGAGGTCTCCCTGGAGGGCTACCTCTCCCTCTCCATCCCGCCCCTGCTGGACACCCTCTCCGCCGTGACCCTGGCCTTCATCCTGGGCCTGTGCCTGTCCACCATGCGGGGCAAGACCATCGGCGACACCCTCTATAACGCCATGGAGGACTTCTCCGCCATCATCGACAAGGTCCTCCACGCCGTCATCATCCCCCTGCTGCCCCTCTACATCTGCGGCACCTTCACCAACATGACCTACTCCGGCAAGACCTTCGCCATCCTGGGCATCCTGTGGAAGGTCTTCCTGGTGGTCATCGCCATGCACCTGGCCTACATCGTCATCCAGTTCCTGGTGGCCGGCCTGGTGTCCGGCAAGAACCCCTTCGCCCTCATCCGCAACCAGGTCCCCGGCTACGCCACCGCCATCGGCACCCAGTCCTCCGCCGCCACCATCCCCGTCAACCTGGAGTGCGCCGCCAAGGACGGCATCCTGGAGGAGATCCGCAGCTTCGTGGTGCCCCTGTGCGCCAACATCCACATGGCCGGCTCCATGATCACCATCACCGCCTGCGCCACCGCCGTGTGCCTCATGTACCAGCTGCCCATCAGCCTGAGCACCGTGGTCCCCTTCGTCATGACCCTGGGCATCGCCATGGTGGCCTCCCCCGGCGCCCCCGGCGGCTCCATCATGACCGCCCTGCCCTTCCTCTACATGGTCTTCGGCACCGAGGCCGGCGACGTGAACGGCCCCATCTGCGCCATCATGGTGGCCCTCTACATCACACAGGACTCCTTCGGCACCGCCTGCAACGTCTCCGGCGACAACGCCATCGGCACGGTGGTGGACACCATCTACCGCAAGTTCATCATGAAGGCGCCTGCTGCCGCGGAGGGCTGAACCCATGTCCTTTATCAGCGTCTTCGATGTCCTGGGGCCCAACATGATCGGCCCCTCCAGCTCCCACACCGCCGGGGCCGCCGTCATCGCCTTCCTGGCCCACAAGCTCATGGCTCCCCCCCTGAAGCGGGTGGATTTCACCCTCTACGGCTCCTTTGCCAAGACCTACCACGGCCACGGCACCGACCGGGCCCTGCTGGGCGGCATCATGGGCTTCTCCCCCGACGACCTGTGCATCCGGGACTCCTTCCGCATCGCCAATGAGCGCCGCCTGGCCTTCACCTTCACCCCCAACGAGACCGAGACGGACGTCCACCCCAACACGGTGGACATCCGCATGGAGAACGCCGCCGGACAGGTGATGACCGTCCGGGGCGAGTCCCTGGGCGGCGGCAAGGCGCGCATCGTGGGCATCAACGGCGTCCGGGTGGACTTTACCGGCGAATACGCCTCCGTCATCGCCATCCACCAGGATAAGCCCGGCGTGGTGGCCCACATCACCAAGGTCCTCAGCGACCACAACGTGAACATCGCCTTCATGCGCCTCTTCCGGGAGGGCAAGGGCGACACCGCCTACAGCATCATCGAGTCGGACGGCACCCTGCCCGACGGCATCCCGGAGCAGCTCAAGACCAATCCCCACATCCGCGACGTCATGATCGTCCAGCCGTAAGGAGGAGACCCCATTGGATTTCAGAAACGCCAGCGAACTCCTGGCACTCTGCCGGCAGGAGGGCTGTCCCATCTCCCAGATCATGCTCCGCCGGGAGTGCGCCCTGGGGGAGACCACCCCCGACACCGTCAAGCGCCGCATGGCCAAGGCCCTGTCCATCATGCGCTCGTCGGCCACCATCCCCCTGGAGAATCCCGGCCGCTCCATGGGCGGCCTCATCGGCGGGGAGGCCAAGCACCTGGCCGCCCACGCCGGGAAGAAAAAGGACATCTGCGGGCCGGTGCTCCAGCGGGCCATCACCTACGCCATGGCGGTGCTGGAGGTCAACGCCTCCATGGGCCTCATCGTGGCTGCCCCCACCGCCGGCTCCTCCGGCGTGGTGCCCGGCCTGCTGCTGGCCCTCCAGGAGCACTACCACATCTCCGATGAGCGGCTGCTGGACGGCCTCTTCAACGCCGGCGCCGTGGGCTATCTGGCCATGCGCAACGCCACCGTGGCCGGCGCCGTGGGCGGCTGCCAGGCCGAGGTGGGCGTCGCCGCCGCCATGGCCGCCTCCGCCGCCGTGGAGCTCATGGGCGGCACCCCCGAGGAGTGCCTGGGCGCCGCCTCCACCGTGCTCATGAACATGCTGGGCCTGGTGTGCGACCCGGTGGGCGGCCTGGTGGAGTACCCCTGCCAGAACCGCAACGCCGCCGGCGTGGCCAACGCCCTGGTGGCCGCCGAGATCGCCCTGAGCGGCATCCGCCAGCTCATTCCCTTTGACGAGATGCTGGCCGTCATGTACCAGGTGGGCCGCCACATCCCCTCCGAGCTGCGGGAA
>CAUBHZ010000218.1 GCA_958435885.1 uncultured Intestinimonas sp.
ACTCCATGGTGGGCTACAAAAATGACCGCTATCTCTACTTCGGCCGGGCGGCGGCCAAGCTGGACGACGTAGTGAACTTCATCCCCGCCCGGCTGGCGGGCATCCTGCTGTGCCTGGCGGCCCGGCCCGCCGGCTTTGACGGAAAGAATGCCTGGAAGATCTTCTGGCGGGACCGGAAGAACCACAAGAGCCCCAACTCTGCCCACACCGAGGCGGCGGCAGCGGGGGCGCTGGATGTGCAGCTGGCGGGGAGCAACTACTATTTCGGTAAGCTGGTGGTGAAGCCCACCATCGGCGACCCCCTGCGGCCGGTGGAGCCGGCGGACATCCTGCGGTGCAACCGGCTCATGTACGCCGGGACCTTTCTGGCCATGGTGCTCTGCTGCGGGCTGCCCCTGGTGCTGAGCCTGGCCCTGTGATCCCCGGAGACGGAAAAGGAGGACGACCATTTGAAGGAGTATACCCATGGCGGCGACATTGTGGGCGCCCGTAAGGTCTGGAAGGGGGAGCTGCTGGACTTCTCCGCCAACCTGAACCCTCTGGGCATGCCGGAGGCGGTGCGGAAGGCGGCGGAGGACGCAGTCCAGGAGGCCATCCACTACCCCGACCCCCTGTGTCGGGCGCTGTGTGCCGCCATCGCCCGGCGGGACAATGTGACGCCGGAGCAGGTCCTCTGCGGCAACGGCGCCGCCGACCTGGTCTTCCGGCTGGCCTTCTCCCAGCGTCCCCGCCGGGTTCTGGTCACCGCCCCCACCTTTTCCGAGTACCAGGACGCCGTTCAGGCCGCCGGCGGGGAGGTGGTCTACCACCGCCTGACCCCGGAGAACGACTTCGACCTCACCGAAGCCGTGCTGGACGACCTGGACGACAGCCTGGATATGGCCTTTTTCTGCACGCCCAACAACCCCACCGGACGTCTCATCGACCGGGAGCTGATGCAGCGCATCCTGGAGCGGTGCCGGGAGCAAAACATCCGGCTGGTGGTGGACGAGTGCTTCCTCTCCCTGGCCGACCCCGGGGAGCGGATGAGCCTGGCGGGAGAGCTGGAAAGCTTCCCCAACCTGGTCCTGCTCCGGGCCTTTACCAAGAGCTACGCCATGCCGGGGCTGCGGCTGGGCTACTGTCTGAGCGCAGACCCCGCCCTGCTGGACGGGCTCACCCGGTGTGCCCAGCCCTGGAGCGTTTCGGGTCCCGCTCAGGCGGCGGGCCTGGCTGCCCTGCGCACGCCCCTCCACCCCTTCCTGGCCCGGCAGCTGATCGCCGTGGAGCGGACCTGGCTCACCGGTGCCCTCCGGAGCCTGGGGCTGAAGGTTTTCCCCAGCCTGGTCAACTACATCCTCTTCCGGGCGGAAGGGGTGGACGACCTGAAGGAGCGGCTGCTGGAGCACGGCGTGCTCATCCGCTCCTGCGCCAACTATGTAGGCTTGGGCAGCGACTACTACCGGGTAGCGGTGCGGCTGCGGCAGGAGAACGAAGGGCTTATCAAAGCCCTGAAGGAGGTGCTGTAAATGGCCAAGACCATCATGATTCAAGGCACCGCCTCCAACGCGGGCAAGAGCCTGCTGGCGGCGGGGCTGTGCCGGGTGTTCCGGCAGGACGGGCTGAAGGTGGCACCCTTCAAGTCCCAGAATATGGCTCTCAACTCCTTCATCACCGCCGACGGCTTTGAGATGGGCCGGGCCCAGGTGGTCCAGGCCTACTGCGCCGGGGTAGCCCCCGACGTGCGGATGAACCCCATCCTGTTAAAGCCCACCAACGACACCGGAAGCCAGGTCATCGTCAACGGTGTCCCCCGGGGCACCATGGGGGCGGTGGACTACTTCCGCTACAAAAAGGCTCTCATCCCCGATATCATGGAGGCCTTCCATGGACTTTCCGCCGAGTATGACGTCATCGTCATTGAGGGGGCGGGGAGCCCGGCGGAGATCAACCTGAAGCAGGACGATTTCGTCAACATGGGCATGGCCAAGCTGGCCAATGCCCCGGTGCTGCTGGCGGGGGATATCGACCGGGGAGGCGTCTTTGCCTCCCTCTACGGCACGGTAAAGCTGCTGGAACCCGACGAGCAGGCCCGGATCAAGGGCCTCATCATCAACAAGTTCCGGGGCGATGTGGAGATCCTCCGCCCCGGTCTCACCACTCTGGAGGAGCTCACCGGCAAGCCGGTGCTGGGGGTGGTGCCCATGCTGGACGTGGACATTGACGACGAGGACTCCCTTTCCTCCAAACTCACCGGCGGGGAGCGGGTGGGGCGGCTGGACATCGCTGTCATCCGCCTGCCCCGGCTCTCCAACTTCACCGACTTCAACCCCCTGGAGCGGATGGAGGGGGTGACGGTGCGGTACGTCTCCAACCCCGGCGAGCTGGGCCGCCCCGACCTCATCATCCTCCCCGGCACCAAGAGCACCATGGACGACCTGAAGTGGATGCGTCAGAACGGCCTGGAGGCCCTGGTGCTCAAGCACGCCGCCCGGGGCGGCGCGGTGGTGGGCATCTGCGGCGGCTACCAGATGCTGGGCCGGGTCCTCTCCGACCCCGACGGGGTGGAGAGCGGCGGCACCATGGCGGGCATGGGATTGCTGCCCACCGAAACCGTCTTCCTGGGGGAGAAGACACGCACCCGGGTCAGCGGAACCTTCCGCCGGGGCCAGGGCCTCTTTGCGGGCCTGGACGGGGTGCCCTTCCACGGCTACGAGATCCACATGGGGGAGACCACCTACCTGGAGGAGGCCGCCCCCCTCTCCCGGCTCACCTGCCTGGACGGGGCGGAAAAGCCGGACGGCGCCGCCCGAGGGAACGTGTGGGGCAGCTACGTCCACGGCATCTTTGACTCCGGGGCGTTCGCCCAGGAGCTGGTCAACGCCCTGCTGTCAGCCAAGGGGCTCTCCCCCGACGCCGCGGCGGTGGACTGGGAGACCTATCAAGAGGAGCAGTACGACAAGCTGGCGGCGGGCGTCCGTGCCAGCCTGGATATGGACCGGGTCTACCGGATTCTGAATGGCGAGGAATGAGCATATGAAAGTAGAATTGCAGCGGGTGGCCCCGGCGGAGATCGAGGCCCGGAGCATGGAGATCATCCAGTCGGAGCTGGGTGAGAGGACCTTCCCTGCGGAGGTGTTGCCGGTGGTGAAGCGGGTCATCCACACCACGGCGGACTTCGACTACGCCGACAACCTGATCTTCTCCCCCGGTGTGGTGGAGCGGGGCATCACCGCCATCAAGGGCGGCTGCACCATCGTCACCGATACCCAGATGGCCCGGTCGGGCATCAACAAGCGGGTGCTGGAGAAGTTCGGCGGGGAGGCGGTGTGCTTCATGTCCGACCCCGATGTGGCCGCCGAGGCCAAGGAGCGGGGGGTCACCCGGGCAGCGGTCTCCATGGAGCGGGCCGCCAGGCTGGGCCGCACCCTGATCCTGGCCCTGGGCAACGCCCCCACCGCCCTGGTCCGGGCCTGTGAGCTGCTGGAGGAGGGAGCCATGAAGCCCGCCCTCATCATCGGTGCTCCGGTGGGCTTTGTGAACGTGGTGGAGAGCAAGGAGCTCCTCCTCACCGAGGATGTGCCTTATATCGTGGCCCGCGGGCGAAAGGGCGGCAGCAACGTGGCCGCCGCCATCTGTAACGCCATGCTGTATCTGGCCTCCGGCAACGCCCGGGAGTGACCGGGGGAGGGGAGACCACAATGACAGAGAAAGCGGTTTTGGTGGTGTCCTTCGGCACCACCCACCTGGATACCCTGGAAAAGACCATCCAGGCCATTGAGTGGGACATCGCCGGGCGGATGCCCGGCCGGGTCCAGCGCCGGGCCTTCACCAGCGGCATGATCCTGCGCCGTCTGGCCGACCGGGAGGGGTTATGCATCGACGACGTGCCCCGGGCCCTGGAGCGGCTGGCGGCGGAGGGTTTTGCCGATGTGGTGCTCCAGCCCACCCACATCATGAACGGGGACGAGTTCGACAAGCTGTGCGCCCAGGCCGAGCCCTTCCGGGCAAAATTTGCCCGCATGGCCTTCGGCCGGCCCCTCCTCACCACCCTGGAGGACTATCGCGACCTGGCAGCCGCCCTCACGGAGCTCCTGCCCCAGGCGGAGGCGGACACCGCCCACGTCTTCATGGGCCACGGCACCGAGCACTACGCCAACGCCGCCTACTGCCAGCTGGAGTACATG
>CAUBHZ010000219.1 GCA_958435885.1 uncultured Intestinimonas sp.
TCGGTGCCGATACCTTCCTGATCTGCCCTGTGAGCGGCGATGACCGCGATACGAACTATAGCAACGTCTACATTTCCATCGCCCTCCAGACAAGCATAGAAGAGCTGGGCGAGGCTGCTACTGAGACCTCCCGCACTTGGCGTATTCAGGCCGCCCTGGAGTCAGGTGATCGCTATCTTGATGTGAGGCTATCCTGTATGGAGCCGGACGCTGCCCTTACAGTACCACTCTCCCCCGCCGAGTCCATCACGGTGCAGATCGGAGCCACCGGACAAGGTTTGCCCGGTCTTTATCATGCTCAGGGCGGTAGTGTACGGCTGGATTCTGTCACCCTAAGTCCCTTTAGCTGCCGGGCTGAGATCTGGCGGGCAGATGCCGCCCATGACGTGTCGCCTCTGTTCTTTTTCCTGAACAAAGACGAGACACTATTGACCATGGGACAGGCTATCGCTCAGGGCCACTCCTATGTTTTCTATGAGGATGGCACCGGCTCCTGCCTCTACCGCTTCCAGTCCGTCATGGACCTCTCCCAGCTCGCCGCCGTGGTCTTTGACGGCATCGCCTATCCTCTGGACGGCGGCAAACCCTACGCCGTTGAGATAGACCCCAAGCTCTACCCCTTCTATCTCCCCCTGATGGACCCCATCACGGAGGGGAGCGGTTACGCCCTCCCTGTGGAGGCCCTGTGCCAGGCCCTGGGCGCCTCCTATGAGTGGGATGAGGGGACTCAGACCGCCACCTGCACCTACCGGGAAACCACCATCGTCCTCACCGTGGGCAGTTCCACCGCCCTGGTGGACGGGGAGCCGGAGGACCTGGGCGAGCCCGTCGTCCTCCGGGACGGCATCCTGGGCGTCAGCTGGAAGCTGTCCGAATTCTGGGGGCTGGATGTTACAGCCGCCTTCGACGAAGCCCGGACCGAACGGACGTACTGGGTAGTCATCCCCTGATCCGACACAGCGACAAAAACGGCGTCCCCTTCTCTCGAAGGGGACGCCGTTCTGCTTGTTCTCTTATTCCAGACCCAGGGGAATGATGGCGCAGTAGTCCTCGATGGAGCCGTTCTGCTGGAAACACTTGAGGATCTCTTTGCCGATGGGGTGGAGGTCCGGCACGTCGAAGGCGGCCAGCTCCTGGGCAAAGAAGTCGTAGAGGATCTTGGCGCCCTTGTCGTAGCCCTCCTCGCCCAAGGTCTCCTGGCGCTCGGGGCGGAGGAAGCGGGAGCTGATCTGCTGACCGTCCACCTTCATCTCCTTGAGGGCGTAGCCCAGGAGGGGACAGCGGGCGGGGACCAGGCGGTCCATCTTCATGTTGACGCCGCCGCGGCGGGCCAGGTACTCGCGGGAGATCCACTCGGCGGCAAAGCCGATCTTGTAGGCGCCGATGTGCTGGTTGGGGATGAGCACGTACTTGGTGTTCTTGCACCGGAGGATCTGCTCCAGCAGCAGGTTGGCCTGCTTCACCCGGAGGCCGGTGGCGAAGGGCCAGTAGGAGCCCACGCCCTCGCTGGCCAGCTTGGCGCTGCCGTTGATGCTGGGGTTGTTGAAGCCACGGGGGGCCACCAGCCGCCACAGCCAGGCCAGGGCGGGGGGAATGATGCCCATGAGGCCCAGGATGCCGTAGCTGGGGTGCTCGCTGGTGGCGGGGGGCATGCGGACGCCGAAGCTGCGCACGTCCACCTCCACCGGCTTGTCGGCGATGTGGGGGATCAGGCGGCGGGGAATGATGACACGGGGGTTGGGACAGGGCTTGCCGTCGGAGTCCAGGGTGTGCTCCCACAGCAGGCAGGTGGACCGGGGCACGCCCTCGATGTTGAAGAACATGAGGGGCTCCTTGGTGTGGATGGAGATGCGCTCATAGAGGGGGTCGGAGCCATACTCCGTGATGCCGTCCACCCGGATGAACCAGCCGTCCTCGCCGTCGGTGAGGGCCAGCTTGCCGTTCCGGGGCTGGTAGCTAGGCTGACACATGGCCATGTCGTCGGTGACGGGCTGGATGGTACAGGTGTCGCTCATGCTGATATAGGTCTTTTCATTGGTCTCGATGTTGACGCCCAGCAGCACCCGGCCGTCGGCCACCCGGGGCACATCCTGGAGCAGCTCGCTCTTGCCGCCGCCCGAGGCGCCCTCGTGCATCATGACCATCTCGTTTTCGTAGGGGGTGATGACCCGGGCCGCCGAGGCATGGGCGGTGATCCAGCCCTCCCGCTCACCGATGTCCAGGAGCACGCTGTAGATGCCCTTCTTGGCGGAGGGGCCGGGGTAGAGGTTGTAGGAAAAGACCTCGTGGAGATCGCTGTGGCGGCTGTGGACCACCACCTGCTTGCCGTTGAAGTGGGTGTGGCGGAAGGGGGGCGCCACGTAGACGATGGAGCGGGGCTTGAAGTGCTCCACCTCCCGGGCATTCACGAAGGCCTGGAGCTCCGCCAGGGCGAAGGCGAAGAAGGCGGCGTTCCGGGGACAGACCAGGATGGAGTCATAGCCGTACTGATAGCCGCCGGCCTTGAAGGGCACGATGATGAGTTCCTGCCGGGCAAGCCACCGGTAGGTCTCCTGCCGGACCTGGTCGAAGTCGTAGCCGTACACGTCCTCAAACCGGGGCTTGTCGGTGGGCTGGTCGTCGGCGATGCGCATGCAGTCGGGGTCCCGGCGGCGCATGTAGTCCTCCACGTAGTTGACCACCGCACCGTTTTTGCAGCGGACCACCGTGGCCTCCTTCACAGGCTTCCCGTTCACATCGTAGAGGACCTCGATCTTATCCGTGTGCTCATTGCCGAAGATGAGCTCGTAGAGGGTCTCCTTGCTGTCAGGCACGATCACACTGGGGCTATTGTTGATGATTTCCGTCAATTCAGGCGTAAACGTGAATTTTTCCAGCAGTACATTCATGGGAACGGTGCCTCACTTTCTATTCGCTCCGGACTTTCTATCGAAACGAAGAATACTTCTATGTGTAACTTTACAGGAGAATCTCCCTTTTGTCAAGGGGTGGACGGTCTTCCGCCCCTTCCCTGCTCATCTCTCTCTTTTTTGCAACCTGTCCGTGCTCAGGCTTCACCAGCGTGCTCAAATTCCTGAAAAAGGAACGGCGCCCATGTTATAACATAGGCGCCGCTGTGCTCACGACGAGAAGGTCAGGGTGACCGGCCCGGTATACATCCGATAAGGCACCTGGGTGGCGGGCAGGGTGGCGGTGCTCCCCAGCAGCACCACGGCGGTGCCCGGCGTCTCAGAGCAGAGTCGGCCGGTCTCGTCCATCTCCACCACGGCGTCCCCGCCGATCTGGAGGAAGCAGTCGGCATTGACCGTCTCGCTGCCTCCCCGGGTCCGGCGGACCACTTGGAGGACGCCGCCCCCCTCCTGGCCGGCCTGGAAACGCTCCTCGGTCCGGACGGCCTCCACCCCCTCCAGGTAATAGGAGGCGTAGTCGGGGTGGTCGGTGGTGATGCCGTGGTAGCCGTCATAGTACTTCTGCTCAAAGAGCTCATACTCGTCCACGGTCCAGGGATGGATCAGGATGCCCCGGTGCCGGGCCGCCCGGGTGAGGGCGGTGGTCTGGGATTCCTGGGGACAGCTGTAGAAGGCGCACAGGGGGTCCAGCACCTCCGCCATGGCCTTCAGGTTGGCGGCGGTGTCCGCCCCGCTCTGGGTGCAGGCGGCCAGATAGCCCACCGCCGCCTCGGGCATCCGGGCCCGGACCCGCTGGAGCTGCTCCGCGCTGTAGGAGAGGAAGACCACCCGGTCGGTCATACCGGCGGTATACACCGTCTGGACCAGGGGCTCGATGATAGCCGGGTCCTCGCTCTTGATCTCCACCAGGAAGACGGTGTCCCGCCCCTGGACCGCCTGGAAGAGCTGGGCCAGGGTGGGCATGCGGTCCCCGGCCAGGGCCTTGTCCCGGAACGTCAGGCTCTGGAGCTGGAGCCGGGTAGCGGCGGCGATCCACAGGTTCTGGTTCATGAGGGCGCCGGTGGTGGAGTCGTGGTTCACCATCACCACCCCGTCGGCGGAGAGATGGACGTCGCACTCGATGGCGTCCGTCCCCGCCTCCGCCGCCAGGAGGGCGGAGCGCTCCGTGTTCTCCGGCGCCGTCTCATGGAGGCCGCGATGGGCGGTGATGACGGGGGTACGGGTAAGGGTGCGCTGCCCCGCCGGGAAGGAC
>CAUBHZ010000220.1 GCA_958435885.1 uncultured Intestinimonas sp.
TGGTCAAGAGCCTGAACGGCCGCATCGCCAAGCACAAGGCGACTGCCGAGGCTCTGGGCCTGCGCAAGATCGGCGACACCACCGTGCAGCCCGACAACGAGGCTACCCGCGGCAAGATCGCCCATATCGGTTACCTGCTCCAGGTCACCGAGGAACAGTGAGGAGGTGCGCGAAATGAATCTGCATGAACTCTCCCCCGCGCCCGGCTCTGTGAAGAGCGCCTTCCGCAAGGGCCGCGGTCATGGCTCCGGCAACGGCAAGACCGCCGGCCGCGGCCACAAGGGCCAGTGGGCCCGTTCCGGCGGCGGTGTCCGCGCCGGCTTCGAGGGCGGCCAGATGCCTCTGGTCCGCCGGATCCCCAAGCGGGGCTTCAACAACATCTTCGCCAAGCCCCTGGAGATCGTCAACGTCTCCAGCCTGAACAAATTTGAGGATGGGGCCACCGTCAACGTCTGTGATCTTCTGGAGATGGGTATCCTCTCCAAGTGTGAGTACGGCGTGAAGATCCTGGGCAACGGCAGCCTCGAGAAGAAGCTGACCGTACGGGCCAACGCTTTCTCCGCCTCCGCCAAGGAGAAGATCGTCGCGGCAGGTGGAAAGTACGAGGTGGTCTGAAGTGATCCAGACCATCCGTAACGCTTGGAAGATTCCTGAGCTGCGGAAGAAGATCATGTTCACCATCTTCGCCCTGCTCATCTTCCGGCTGGGCACTGCGGTCCCTGTTCCCTTTGTGAATAAGGAACTGCTGGGCAACTACCTCAACAGCATGAGCGGCACCATCTTCGGCATGATCAACGCCATGAGCGGCGGCGCCTTCGCCACCGCCACGGTGTTTGCCCTAGGTGTGCAGCCCTATATCAACAGTTCGATCATCATCCAGCTGCTCACCGTCGCCATCCCCGCTCTGGAGCGTCTCCAGAAGGAGGGCGGCGAGGAGGGCCGGAAGAAGATCGCGGCCATCACCCGTTACACCACCGTGGGCATCGCCCTGCTGCAGGGTTTTGGCTACTACACCCTCATTCGCACCAACAACCTGCTGGCGCTGGGCGGCATGAACGGCATCTGGGCCGGTATCGTGATCGTCCTCAGCTTCACCGCCGGTTCCGCCTTTGTCATGTGGCTGGGTGAGCAGATCACCGAGTTCGGCATCGGCAACGGCATCTCCATCATCCTCTTCGCCGGCATTGTGTCCCGTGTGCCCCGCATGGTCATGACCATGTGGTACGGCGTGCAGGCCTCCTTCGTGGAGTCCCCCGCCGAGGGCACCTTCGTGCTCCCCTGGTGGGGCGCGGTGCTCATCGTCATCGGCATGCTGGCCATCGTGGTCCTCATCGTCTTCATCTCCAACGCCGAGCGCCGTCTGCCCGTGCAGTACGCCAAGCGTATGGTGGGCCGGAAGATGTATGGCGGCCAGTCCAGCCACATCCCCATGAAGGTGAACATGTCCGGCGTCATGCCCATCATCTTCGCTCAGTCCATTGCCTCCCTGCCTGCCACCATCGGCATGTTCGCCGGCTGGACCACTGAGAGCGAGGGCTTCGGCGGCGGTCTGATGCGGGTCTTCGACACCACCGGTGTCCTGTACTCCGTCATCTACTTCCTGCTGATCCTGGGCTTCAGCTATTTCTACTCCACCATGCAGTTCAACCCCATTGAGGTGGCCAACAACCTGAAGAAGAACGGCGGCTTCATCCCCGGCTTCCGTCCCGGCAAGCCCACCGCCGACTTCATCAGCAAGGTGCTCAGCAAGATCACCCTGTTCGGCGCCATCTACCTGTCCATCATCGCCATCGCCCCCATCGTGACCCAGAACCTGATCGGGGTGCGGAACCTGGCCATCGGCGGCACCTCGATCATCATCGTGGTCAGCGTGGCGCTGGAGACCATGAAGGCTCTGGAGGCCCAGATGCTCATGCGTCACTACAAGGGCTTCCTGGAGTAAGGAGGTAAGTGGGTATGAAACTGATCCTGTTAGGGCCTCCGGGCGCCGGCAAGGGCACCCAGGCCGAGATCCTCTCCCGCGACCTCAACATCCCCACCATCTCCACCGGCAACATCCTCCGTGCCGCCGTCAAGGCCGGCACCCCCATCGGCCTGAAGGCCAAGAGCTATATGGATGCCGGTAAGCTGGTGCCCGATGAGGTCATCATCGGCATCATCCAGGAGCGCCTGGCCGAGGCCGACTGTGCCAATGGCTTCATTCTGGACGGCGTGCCCCGCACCATTGCCCAGGCCGAAGCCCTGGAGGCCCACGGCATCGAATTCGACCACGTGATCTCCCTGGAGATCTCCGACGAGGCCATTGTCAAGCGCATGGACGGCCGGCGCGTGTGCACCCAGTGCGGCGCCCCCTTCCATGTGGAGTCCAAGCCCCCCAAGACTGCCGGCGTCTGTGACCTGTGCGGCGGCGAGCTGGTGGAGCGGGACGACGACAAGCCCGAGACCGTCCGGGCCCGCCTGGTGGTCTACCACGACGAGACCGAGCCCCTGAAGCACTTCTATCAGGAGCGCGGCAAGCTCAATGTGGTGCCCGGCAACCTGGGCACCATCGAGGATACCACCCGGGCCATCAAGCAGGTCCTGGAGGCGTCCCATTGAACATGATCGCCATCAAATCCGACCGTGAGATCGAGCTCATGCGCCGGGCCGGGGCGCTGACGTCCCAGGCCCGGGCGCTGGCCGGTTCCATGGTCAAGCCGGGGGTCTCTACTCTGGAGATCGACCATGCGGTGCGGGACTTCATCCGCTCCCATGGTGCCGAACCCTCCTTCCTCAACTACAGCGGCTACCCCGGCTCCGCCTGTATCTCCATCAACGAAGTGGTCATCCACGGCATTCCGGATCACCGGAAGCTGATGGAGGGCGACATCGTCAGCGTGGATGTGGGTGCCTGTCTGGACGGCTTCCACGGGGACTGCTGCGGCACCTTCGCCTGCGGCAAGATCTCCCCGGAGGCCCGGCGGCTCATCGACGTGACCCGTCAGAGCTTCTTCGAGGGCATCAAGATGGCCACCCCGGGTCACCGGGTGAGCGACATCTCCCACGCGGTACAGCAGTATGTGGAGAAGCACGGCTACTCCGTGGTCCGCAGCTTTGTGGGTCACGGCGTGGGCGCCAAGCTCCACGAGCCTCCGGAGGTGCCCAACTTCGGCCCCGCCGGACACGGCGCCCGGCTGCTGCCGGGCATGGTGCTGGCTGTGGAGCCCATGGTCAACGCCGGAAGCTGGGAGGTCCGGGTCCTGAAGGACGGCTGGACCACCGTCACGGTGGATGGCTCCCTGGCCGCCCACTATGAAAACACCATCCTCATCACCGAGGGGGAGCCCGAGCTCCTGACCCCCCTGGGCGGAGATCTCTGATGCAGGCATGCAGAGGCTGGATCGTCCGCTCCACGGCCGGGCGGGACAGGGACACACTGCTGTGTGTCCTGGGACAGGAGGGGGAATACCTCCTTCTGGCCGACGGGAAGCGCCGGAAGGCGGCCTCTCCCAAACGGAAGAAAGCAGGACATGTGGACATGGTGTGCCGGGGTACGTTCCGGCATCCGGCCATCCGGAAGCTGGAGGACGGACTCACGGTGTCCGACAGTGAGCTCAGGAGGGCCCTGGGGGCCTTCCGCCACCAAGGAGGGAACTAGGCTTGGCAAAAAGCGATATGATCGAGCTGGAGGGGATCGTCACCGAATCCCTGCCCAACACGACCTTCCATGTGGACATCGGGAATGGGCACATCATTCTGGCCCATATCTCCGGAAAGCTCCGCATGAACTTCATCCGTATCCTTCCCGGCGACAAGGTCACGGTGCAGATGTCTCCGTACGACCTGACCCGGGGCCGGATCACCTGGAGAAGCAAGTAATACGTCCGCGGCTGTGCCGCGGCTGAATGGGTGGCCTCCGCCCCCGGAAGCGCACGCTTCCCAGACCGGAGGAGCAGGACGGGTGGGCCCGCCTCAGGCGGCTCCGCCCTGCCACGACGTAAACGACCGGCGGCCGAGGGGCCTTGCCCCCGCCCCCGCCGGGGCCATCAGGCATTCATAGGAGGTTTCAACAATGAAAGTCAGACCGTCCGTGAAGCCCATGTGCGAGAAGTGCAAGATCATTAAGCGCAAGGGCAAAGTCATGGTTATTTGCGAAAACCCCAAGCATAAGCAGAGAC
>CAUBHZ010000221.1 GCA_958435885.1 uncultured Intestinimonas sp.
TGTAATCGAAAAAGTCAGCAGCTTGTCGAAAAAGCTATGGATAGCTTTTTCGACAAGCTGAGCCCCCGGTCCTGGAGCACAGGGCCGGGGGCTTGGCCTTTTCCGGATGAGAACCGGGGTCAGACGGCGGTGTGGAAGGTCCGGCGGATGACCTCCTCCTGCTGCTCCCGGGAGAGGCGGTTGAAGTTCACCGCGTAGCCGGAGACCCGGATGGTGAGGGTGGGGTACTTTTCGGGGTGGTCCATGGCGTCCACCAGGGTCTCCCGGTGGAGCACGTTCACGTTGAGGTGGTGGGCGCCCTGGGTGAAGTAGCCGTCCAGGATGGACACCAGGTTGGACTTCCGCTGGGCCTCATTCTTGCCCAGGGCCTCGGGGACGATGGAGAAGGTGTTGGACACGCCGTCCTGGCACACCGCCCGGTAGGGGATCTTGGCCACCGAGTTGAGGGAGGCCAGAGCGCCGTTCTCGTCCCGGCCGTGCATGGGGTTGGCGCCGGGGGCGAAGGGCTCGCCCGCCTTGCGGCCGTCGGGGGTGGCGCCGGTCTTTTTGCCGTACATCACGTTGGAGGTGATGGTGAGGGCGGAGAGGGTGTGGATGGCGTTCCGGTAGAGGGGGTGCTTCTTCAGCTCGGCGGAGAAGTAGGAGACGATCTCCACGGCGATGTCGTCCACCCGGTCGTCGTCGTTGCCGTACTTGGGGAAATCGCCCTCGATGGCGAAGTCCACGGCCACGCCCGCCTCGTTGCGGATGGGGCGTACCTTGGCGAACTTGATGGCGGAGAGGGAGTCGGCGGCAATGGACAGACCGGCCACGCCGAAGGCGGCCAGCCGCTCCACCAGGGTGTCGTGGAGAGCCATCTGGCTGCTCTCATAGGCGTACTTGTCGTGCATGTAGTGGATGATGTTGATGGTATCCACATAGAGCTCGGCCACGTAGGAGAGAACTTTTTTGTAGTTGGCCAGCACCTTGGGGTAGTCCAGCACCTCATCCATGTCGTGCTCGATACCGGGGACGATGACGCCGCCCTTCTTCTCATCCACGCCGCCGTTGATGGCGTAGAGGAGGCTCTTGGCCAGATTGGCCCGGGCGCCGAAGAGCTGCATCTGCTTGCCCACCGCCATGGCGGACACGCAGCAGGCGATGCAGTAGTCGTCGCCGTACATGGGGCGCATGAGCTCGTCGCTCTCGTACTGGATGGAGTCGGTGGCGATGCTCATTTTGGAGCAGTAGTCCTTAAAAGCCTGGGGCAGGTTCTTGCTCCAGAGGACGGTGAGGTTGGGCTCGGGGGCAGTGCCCAGGTTGGTGAGGGTGTGGAGCATCCGGAAGGAGTTTTTGGTCACCAGGGTGCGGCCGTCGATGCCCATGCCGCCGATGGACTCGGTGACCCAGGTGGGATCGCCGCCGAAGAGCTCATTGTACTCGGGGGTGCGCAGGTGGCGCACCAGGCGCAGCTTGATGACGAACTGGTCGATGAGCTCCTGGGCGCCCTGCTCGTCCAGCACGCCGCTCTCCAGATCCCGCTGGATGTAGATATCCAGGAAGGTGGACACCCGGCCCAGAGAGGTGGCGGCGCCGTTATTTTCCTTGATGCCCGCCAGATAGGCCATATAGAGGTTCTGCACCGCCTCACGGGCGTTTTCGGCGGGACGGGTGATGTCACAGCCGTAACGGGCGGCCATGGAGGCCATCTCCTTCAAAGCCCGGATCTGCATCTGGACCTCCTCCCGCAGGCGGATGCGCTCGTCGGTCATGGGGCCGTCCAGCATGTCCAGATCCTTTTCTTTCTCCTCAATGAGAAAGTCGGTGCCGTAGAGGGGCACCCGGCGGTAGTCGCCCACGATGCGGCCCCGGCCGTAGGCGTCGGGCAGGCCGGTGAGAAGCCCGGCGTGTCGGGCGTCCCGGGTGCGCTTGGGATAGGCGTCGAACACACCCTCGTTGTGGGTTTTGCGGTAGAGGCGGAAGTGCTTTTCGATCTCCGGGTTCAGGCGGTAGCCGTACTGCTCCAGGGCGGAGGTGGCATTGCGGATGCCGCCGAAGGGGTTGACGATGCGTTTGAGGGGGGCGTCGGTCTGGAGGCCCACGATGACCTCGTTGTCCTTGTCAATGTAGCCGGGGGCGAAGTTGTCGATGCCGGAGACCACGTCGGTCTCCACATCGATGATGCCCTTCTTGATCTCCTCCAGGATGAGGGCCTCGGCCTTCTCCCACACCTTGGCGGTCTTGGGGGAGATGGGGGCCAGGAAATCGTCCCCACCCTCGTAGGGGGTGTAGTTCTTCTGGATGAAGTTGCGCACGTTGACCAGGTGGCGCCACTCGCCGGTGCGGAATCCCTTCCAGGCGGTGCAGTTGACATCGATGCTCATAGCTCCCATTCCTTTCTATTTGTCAGTCTTCCGGCAGCAGCGCTCGTTGAGCCGCCGCTCCCAGTCTTCCAGTTTCGTCCTGTCCATGGGGGGGACGCCCTCCAGAGGGTAGGGGATGCCCAGGACCTCATACTTATGGACCCCCAGGGTGTGGTAGGGGAGGAGCTCCACCTTCTCCACATTGGGCAGGGTGGAGATGTAGTCCCCCAGAGAGTCGAGGTGCTCCGGGCTGTCGGTGAGGCCGGGGACCACCACGTGGCGCACCCACATGGGGACGCCGGCCTCCCGCACCGCCTCCACAAAGGCCAGGATGCGGTCTATGGGCTGGCCGGTGATCTTCCGGTAGCCCTCTGCCTGGTGGTGCTTCACGTCGTAGAGCACCAGGTCCGTGTGGCGCAGGATGGCGCCATAGTCCCCCAGACCGGCGCCTGCCGTGTCCAGGCAGGTGTGGATGCCGGCGGCGTGGAGCCGCTCCAGCATCTCGGCCAGAAATTCCGGCTGCAAAAGGGGTTCCCCGCCGGAGAAGGTGACGCCGCCGCCCCCGGAGAAGTAGGACCGGAAACGCAGCAGTTTGGCGGTGAGGGCCACCGGGGTGAAGTCGGTGCCGCCGCCGGTCCAGGTGTCGGGGTTGTGGCAGTAGAGGCACCGCAGGGGACAGCCCTGCAGGAACACCACCGCCCGAACGCCGGGGCCGTCCACCAGCCCCATGGATTCCACGGAGTGGATGTGTCCGATCAAAAGACGCTCCTTTCCGCCCGGAAGATACAAAAAGACCGTCCGGGCACCTTGAGGTGTGCCCAGACGGTCGGCAATTCAGGCATCATACTCCATGTGGTACGTCCACTTCCGTCAGTCATATGATGTGATTTAACCATACAACAGATCTCGGAGAAAAGTCAACGGGAAGGAGGAACCCACAGTAAGATTTCTCCCTTTTGACAAAAAGAGCCTGTATTTCTCTCGCTGCGCTGTGAAAAACGTTATATGAAATGAGCGTGAAGCAAAAAAACACATCGGGTGAAACCTGAAGCGGCCTGGATGTGATATTGTTTATGAGAGCCGTGAGAGAGGGTGAGCGCTATGATGGGAGAGGCGACGATGCTGCGGAAGCTCCGGGTGGGGGACCCAGCCGGGTTGGAGGGGCTGATGGCGGCCTATCTGCCCTATGTCTCCGTGATCGTCTGGAATATCCTCCGGGACGCCATGTCGCCGGAGGACGGGGAGGAGGTGGTCTCCGACGTGTTCCTGGCCGCCTGGGACCAGGCCGCCGATCTGCGCCCCGGCCATGTGAAGGGGTGGCTGGGGGCGGTGGCCCGGCATAAGGCACGAAACCGGCTCCGACAGGCGGGAAAGACCCTTCCGTTGGAGGAGAACCTCCTGGAGCTCCCGGACCCCTCCGATCCCGCCGAGGGCCTGAGCCGGGAGGAGGAGCGGGCGCAGGTCCGGCGGGCGGTGGAGGCCCTGCCGGAGGTGGACCGGGAGATCTTTCTCCGCCACTACTACTATGCCCAGACCGTGCGGGAGATCGCCGGGGCCATGGGGCTCAAGGAGCCCACGGTCAAGACCAGACTGCGCCGGGGCAGGGAAAGGCTGAAGACCGTGTTGACGAAGGGGGATGAGATGGGTGAAACGTGATATATTCGACCTGCTGGAAGGCTATGAGGAAGAGCGGATCGATCTGAAGGGCGCCCCGCCCCTCTCCGCCCGGCGCATCAGGGCTCGGACCATGAGCATGCTCAGGGAGCGGGAGGGATACGGCCGCCCCGGGAAAAGGGGACGGAGTCGCCTGCT
>CAUBHZ010000222.1 GCA_958435885.1 uncultured Intestinimonas sp.
ATAATGCCCATGACAGGAGGTGTACTTTTGTGGAAATTGGAAGAAGTATCCACCGGGTGGACGCCTTGGACAAGGTGACCGGCCGGGCGAAATATACCGACGATCTCCGGGGCCAGGGGGTCCTGGTGGCCAGGATCCTCCACAGCACCATCGCCAACGGCGTGGTGAAGGACATGGACCTCACCGAGGCCCGCAAGGTGCCCGGCGTGGTGAAGATTCTCACCTGCTTTGACGTGCCCGACATTCAGTTCCCCACCCCGGGCCACCCCTGGAGCGTGGAGGCCGCCCACCAGGATGTGGCCGACCGGAAGCTCCTGGCCCGGCGGGTGCGCATTTACGGCGACGACATCGCCGTGGTGGTGGCCGAGGACGAGATCGCCGCCGAGCACGCCCTGAAGGCCATCAAGGTGACCTATGAGGAGTACCCCGTCTACACCGACCCGGAGGCGGCCATGGCCCCGGGGGCGGTGGCCATCCACGACGAGCACCCGGACAACATCCTCCGGCACACCTGCTTTGATGTTCTGACCCCGGGGGCCGGCGGGCGGGGGGTGGACGAGGTCTTTGCCGACCCGGCCTACCGCCACTTTGAGGCCCACATCGACACCCAGGCCGTCCAGCACTGCCACATTGAGAACCCGGTGTCCTACGCCTGGATGGAGGGGGACCGGATCGTGGTGGTGTCCTCCACCCAGATCCCCCACATCGTCCGCCGGGTCATCGGCCAGGCCCTGGGCATCGGCTGGGGCAAAATCCGGGTCATCAAGCCCTACATCGGCGGCGGTTTTGGCAACAAGCAGGAGGTCCTCTACGAGCCCCTCAACGCCTGGATCACCACCCAGATCGGCGGGCGGAAGGTGAAGCTGGAGCTCACCCGGGAGGAGACTTTCCAGAACACCCGCTCCCGCCACGCCATCCACTTCGACGTGAAGGCCGCCGTGGACCCGGAGAGCATGCGCCTCATGGCCCGTACCTGCCGGGCGGTGAGCAACCAGGGCGGCTACGCCTCCCACGGCCACTCCATCGTGGCCAACGCCGTCACCGGCTTCCGCCAGACCTACCCCGACGCCTTCGCCCATCGGTCCGACGCCTACACCGTCTACACCAACCTGGGCTCCACCGGCGCCATGCGGGGTTACGGCATCCCCCAGTGCAACTTCGCCGGGGAGTGCTTCATGGACGACATTGCCCGGGAAATGGGTTGGGACCCCATTGCCTTCCGGCTCAAGAACATCATGCCCCTGGGCTATGTGGACCCCACCAACGGCATCACCTGCCATTCCACGGGCCTGGCCGAGTGCATCCGCAAGGGCGCCGAGTTCATGGACTGGGAGAAGCTCCGGGCGGAGTACGCAAAGCCCCAGACCGGCCCCATCCGCCGGGGCATCGGCATGGCCGTCTTCTCCTACAAGACCGGCGTGTGGCCCATCTCCCTGGAGACGGCCTCCGCCCGGGTGATCCTCAACCAGGACGGCACCGTCCAGCTCCAGCTGGGCGCCACCGAGATCGGCCAGGGCGGCGACACCGTCTTTTCCCAGATGTGCGCCCAGGCCATCGGCATCCCCACCGAGGACGTCCATATCGTCTCCTTCCAGGACACCGACACCGCCCCCTTCGATACCGGCGCCTACGCCTCCCGGCAGACCTACGTCACCGGCAAGGCCATCAAGAAGGCGGGCGAGTCCTTCAAGGCCAAGGTGCTGGACTTCGCCGCCGGCCTCACAAACCTGGACCGGGGCAACCTGGACATCCGGGGCCGGGACGTGGTGAGCACGGTCAGCGGCGAGGCGGTGCTCAGCCTGGCCGATCTGGCCATGGAGGCCTTCTACTCCCTGAGCCACTGCGAGCACATCACCGCCGAGGAGACCGTCCAGTGCAAGAACAATACCTTTGCCTTCGGCGCCTGCTTTGCCGAGGTGGAGGTGGATATCCCCGTGGGCAAGATCAGGGTGCTGCGCATCGTCAACGTCCACGATTCGGGCAAGCTCATCAACCCCAAGCTGGCCGAGGCGCAGGTCCACGGCGGCATGAGCATGGGCTTGGGCTATGCCCTGAGCGAGGAGATGAAGTACGACGCCAAGGGCCGCCTCCTCAACGGCAACCTGCTGGACTACAAGCTGCCCACCGCCATGGACCACCCGGAGCTCCACGCCCTCTTCGTGGAGACCGACGACCCCTCCGGTCCCTTCGGCAACAAGGCCCTGGGGGAGCCCCCCGCCATCCCGGTGGCGGGCGCCGTCCGGAACGCCGTCCTCCAGGCCACCGGCGTGGCCATCCACCGGCTGCCCATGAATCCCCAGCGCATGGTGGAGGCCTTCACCGAAGCCGGACTCATCGAAAAGGGGGAATGAGCCATGTATGATCTCACATCCATCTACCGGGCGGCGTCGGTGGCCGACGCCATCGCCGCCCTGGAAAAGGACCCCCAGGCGGTGGTCATCGCCGGAGGCTCCGACGTACTGATTAAAATCCGGGAGGGCAAGCTGGCGGGCTGCCGGCTGGTGTCCATCCACGGCCTGGACGCCGAATTGGCCGGGGTCAAGGTCCAGGACGGCGGCGATCTGGCCATCGGACCTCTCACCACCTTCCACAATGTGACCTTCGATCCCCTCATCCGCGCCCATGTCCCTGTGCTGGGGGAGGCCGCCGATATGGCGGGCGGGCCTCAGCTCCGGGCGGTGGGCACCATCGGCGGCAACGTCTGTAACGGCGTCACCTCCGCCGACACCGCCTCCACCCTCATGGCCTTCGGCGCACAGATGCATGTCCAGGGTCCGGAGGGCTGGCGGGTGGTGCCCATCGACGACTGGTACAAGGGGGTGGGCAAGGTGGACCTCCGGCCCGCCGAGCTCCTCTGCCGCATCGTCATCCCCAAGGCCAACTTTGAGGGCTGGACCGGCCACTACATCAAGTACGCCCAGCGCAACGCCATGGACATCGCCACCCTGGGGGTGAGCTGCCTGGTGAAGCTGTCGGCGGACAAGACCGTCTGCGAGGACGTGCGCCTGGCCTTCGGCGTGGCGGCGCCCACCCCCATCCGCTCCCACACCGCAGAGGACGGGGTCCGCGGCCTCACCGTGGCCCAGGCGGCGGAGCAGATCGGCGAGCTGGCCCTCCAGGACATCAATCCCCGGACCAGCTGGCGGGCCTCCAGGGAGTTCCGGGTCCAGCTGGTGAAGGAGCTCTCCGGCCGCGCCCTCCTGGAGGCGGCCCGGAAGGGAGGTGCTCAGGTATGATGGAGATATTGCACTGCACCGTCAACGGCAAGCCGGTGGAGGTGGGCTACGACCTGCGGGAGTCCCTGCTGGACACCCTCCGGGACCGGCTGGGTCTCACCAGCGTGAAGCGGGGCTGCGAGGTGGGGGAGTGCGGCGCCTGCACCGTCCTGGTGCGAGGGCAAGCACATCCTCACCGTGGAGGGCCTCCAGGGTGAGAACGGCGAGCTCAACCCCATTCAGAAGGCATTCATTGAGGAGGCCGCCGTCCAGTGCGGCTTCTGCACCCCCGGCATCATCATGTCGGCGGTGGAGATCGTGGGCTCGGGCAAGCAGTACACCCGGGAGGAGCTGCGCAAGCTAATTTCGGGACACCTGTGCCGCTGCACCGGCTACCAGAACATCCTCAACGCTGTGGAGCGGGCCGTCAACGAGTGCCACAAGGTGGTAGGAAAATAACCCCTACTTTTTCTTAAAAGAAAAAGTAGGCAAAAAGAACTTTGGTATCGCTCCGGACGTGGAACGTATCCGGCGTCTGCGCCCGGTCACGGGAGGCAAGGAGATAGAGCGGCAAATAGAGCTTAACCATAGGGTAAAATCAGCGGGCGCTGCCAACCGGCAGCGCCCGTGTTTTTTGTAATTCCATGAGGGAAAGGTCTGCGGGCGACCACAGGTCGCCCCTACGAAAAAAGGCTGCGACCATGGGGTAGGGGCGGCCTGCGGCCGCCCGCACAACCATCTCGCGTCGCAGCAACGGTAATACCAGGCAGCGCCACCACGCCCGACCCCCACCCACGCAGGCGGCGAAAAAATGTTGGATAGAACCACGGCTTTCCCTGTTCCACCGGCGGAGTCACCTGTGGACGGTGCTGGTGCACA
>CAUBHZ010000223.1 GCA_958435885.1 uncultured Intestinimonas sp.
GACTCCAGGGCAGCCACCCGATCGGCCTGCCGGGCCACGGAGCGCTCAAAGAGATTTCGCACGTCCCGGGCGTTTCCGAAGTTCTCATCCCGCTCCTCGTAGAGAGAATTCAAATACTTCTTGCAATATTCCGCCCCTTCATTGCTCAGCGTATACCCATTTTTCTCGCACATGGACTGGAAAATGGTAAAAAGCTGTTCGCCGTTGTAGTCATCGAAGTAGAAGTACTTGTTGAAACGGCTCTCCAGGCCGGGATTGGCGTGGATGAAATCCCCCATGAGGGCGGTGTAGCCGGCCACGATGACGATGAGGTCGGAGCGGTGGTCCTCCATGGCCTTGAGCAGGGTCTCGATGGCCTCCCGGCCGAAGTCGTTGGCGTTGTCGTGGCTGGAGAGGGCGTAGGCCTCGTCGATGAAGAGGACGCCCCCCAGGGCCTTCTGGATGACCTCGCTGGTCTTGATGGCGGTCTGGCCCACGAAGCCGGCCACCAGGCCGGAGCGGTCCACCTCCACCAGCTGGCCCTTGGGCAGGACGCCGATGGCGTGGTAGATCCGGGCCAGCAGACGGGCCACGGTGGTCTTGCCGGTGCCCGGGTTGCCCATGAAGACCAGATGGAGGGACATGGGGGGCACGGGCAGGCCCTGTTCTTCCCGGAGCCTGCGCACCTTCACCAGGTTGATGAGGCTCTTCACGTCCCGCTTTACCTTCTCCAGACCGCACAGGCTGTCCAGCTCGGCCAGAAGATCCTCCAACTTTTCCGGCGGCGGAGCCTCCTCCTTTTCAGGGACCGTCTCCGGCGCTGCCTTGGCGGCGGGGGAGGGGCTGCTCCCACGGCGGGTGACGAAGTCCCCGGCATCGGTGCGGGGCCGGTCCCCGGCCAGGCCGTCCTGGTCGCACAGAGCGGAGAGGGCGTCGGCGCAGGCGTTGACAAAACCGGCCTCCCGGTCGCTCACCGCCCCGTCCACAGCGGCAAAGAGGAGGAGCATCAAAGTCATCAGGTCCACGAACCGCCGGGCGGTGGTCTGGCGGTAGGCCCTGTCATAGTCCATCATTTTGCGGAAGAAGGCGGGGGGCTGGAAGCCGGGGTACTCGGCCACGGCAGTGCTCAGCTCCCAGAAGAGGGCGGAGGGGACGGGATTGCCCTTGCAGTAGATGGCATTGTACCACTCCACGTGCTGGGGAGTGACGGCGCCGCCGTCGGCCTGCCAGACTCCCAGGGCACACTGGCGGAGGAACTCGTCGGCGCCGGCGTTGAACATCTGCCGCATGGCCGGGTTGGCGATGTGCTGCCGGAAGGCGGTCACCCCGTCGCTGTACTGCTTGTGCATGGCCTGGGCCGTCATCGCGTCCTTCACGACGCCACATCCTTTCTCTCCCGCCGGGGAAAATCCACACTATATTATTATATGGCATGTCCGGGGACAGGGTCAAGCCCGATCGGTCGACATAAAATTGTAAACAATCCATTATTTCTCCCAACGTAAGGTTGACGATTTCCATCGAAACATGTACTATATACATGACATGCCATCAGAGAACGACCAAGGGGGATCATATACATGGCCAATAAGCGTGGCACCGGCACCCGGTCAGCCGTTATCCGCTGTCCGAACTGCGGTGAGGACTATTCCGTGACTTACAAGCGCTGCCCCTTCTGCGACGAAAAGGCGGAGGAGGAGAAGCGGCGGTCCGGGGAGCACCTGGATAATGATATGGACGATGAGGAGTACGAGGGCGGCCGGGGCGGCCGCAGGCTGGCCGGCGGCGGACACCGGGGAGCGCCCTGGACGCCGCTGCGCATTGTGGGCACGGTGGTGCCGCTGGTCATCATCGTGGCTGCCGTCTGGATCGTGGTGACCCAGATCATGCCCCTGGTGAACCGGGGCGAGATGAACCAGCCGCCGGCGTCCGATCCCCCCGTGACCACCACCCAGGGCGTGGACGAGACGCCGCTGCCCACCGACAGCGCCCTCCCCGAGGACACCGGCGCCCCCGAGTCCACCGGTACGCCGGAGCCCACCGTCCCCGCCGGGCAGACGGCCACCGGCTTCACCCTGAACCGGGAAGACTTCACCATGAACGACAACTACCCCGACCCGGTGCGGCTCACCGTCACCTTCCAGCCTGACGGCTCCACCGGCACCATCACCTGGAGCAGCAGCGATCCCGACGTGGCCAGTGTGGACGATACCGGTCTGGTCTCCCACGGCACCAAGAACGGCAGCGCCGTCATCACCGCCACCATGGGAGACGGCACCACCCAGACCTGCACCGTGCGGTGCAGCTTCGCCAACGCCGGCAGCTCCTCCTCCAGCACCAGTACCAGCACCGGCTCCCTGAGCCTCAGCCGCACCGATTTTACCCTCCAGAAGGCAGGGGAGAAGTACCAGCTGAAGGTGTCCGGCACCTCCTCTTCCCCCACCTGGCACATCGGCAATACCTCGGTGGCCACCATCTCCGGCGACGGCACCGTCACCGCTGTGGGCCGCGGCACCACCACCGTCACCTGTACCGTGGACGGAAAGACCCTGGAGTGCATCGTCCGCTGCGATTTCTGAGCGTGAACCTGCTTTGCCCCGGCCGGAAAAAAGCCGACCGGGGCAAAGTTCTGCTTTTAAATCGCACCGAAGTGTGGTATAATCATTTTCCAGCCCTGAGAAAGGAGGCGCGCCATGGATCACGCCCCAGTCAAGCTCATCGCCTCCAATCGGAAGGCCTATCATGACTATTTCGTGGAGGACAAATACGAGGCCGGCATCGAGCTGTGCGGCACCGAGGTCAAGTCCATCCGCATGGGCAATGTGAACCTGAAGGACGCCTTCTGCATCATCAAGGACGGACAGATGGTGGTCCACGGTATGCACGTGAGCCCCTACGAAAAGGGCAATATCTTCAACCGGGACCCCCTGCGGCCCCGCCGGCTGCTCATGCACAAGCGGGAGATCCTGCGGCTTTTCGCCAAGGTGAAGCAGGACGGCTACGCTCTGGTGCCGCTGTCGGTCTATTTCAAGGGCCCGCGCATCAAGCTGGAGGTGGGCCTGTGCAAGGGCAAGAAGCTCTACGACAAGCGAGACGCCGCCGCCGCCCGGGACGCCAAGCGGGAGATGGACCGGGCCCGGAAGGACCGCAGCCGTTATTGACATTGATAAAGCAGCACAGGGCACTTTGAGGCCCTGATTTGAAAGGAGTGTTTTCCCATGGCTCAGAATCCCATCGTGACCATCGAGATGGAGAACGGCGGCAAGATGGTGGCCGAGCTCTATCCCGAGGTGGCCCCCAATACGGTCAACAACTTTGTGAGCCTGGTCAAGTCCGGCTTCTATGACGGGCTGATCTTCCACCGGGTGATCCCCGGCTTCATGATCCAGGGCGGTTGCCCCCAGGGCACCGGTATGGGCGGCCCGGGCTATACCATCAAGGGTGAGTTCACCGGCAACGGCTTCAAGAACGACCTGAAGCACGACCGGGGTGTGCTGTCCATGGCCCGCGCCATGAGCCCCAACTCCGCCGGCAGTCAGTTCTTCATCATGGTGGAGGAGGCTCCCCATCTGGACGGCCAGTATGCCTCTTTCGGCAAGGTCATCGAGGGTATGGAGGTGGCCGATGCCATCGTGAATGCCAAGCGGAACTACATGGATAAGCCGCTGGAGGATCAGCGCATCAAGTCCATGACCGTGGAGACCTTCGGGGTGGATTATCCCTCCCCTGAGAAGGTGTAAAACCAAATATCGGCGTGTTTCCCTCCCCGGAGCGGGGAGGGAGATCGCCTGTCTCTTCTCCCAAACGGCGGCGGAGCCGCCGACCAAACCGGGACCCAGCGAAGCGGTTCCGGTTTGGAGAGGAGGAGCAGCGGAATGATCGAGCTTTGCCGCGAGCGGCGAAGCGAGGGATATGGAGCTTGCTCCGACGACGCGGGGGCGTACCGGTTTCGACGGGGACGCGGAGGCAGGAATAGCGGGCGGTGGCGCCTGGCCACCTTAAAACGGGCATTCTTTATAAATTAAAGAACAACAACGATTACGAACTCGTCGCGGCCTAATTAGCCCGTGACCGTCCCGGCCGGAAGGCCCACGAGCCGGTTCG
>CAUBHZ010000224.1 GCA_958435885.1 uncultured Intestinimonas sp.
CATCCGGGTGGCCCCCTCCTGCCTCCTCCTGGTGGCCGACGCCCTGGCCGCCGAGGAGGCGGTCACCGACGTATATCTCATGACGGGGGCGAGCAAGCTCCACGTCCACGCCGTGCTGGAGATGAACCAGGACCTGGAGCGC
The DNA here is from genome assembly GCA_958435885.1 of uncultured Intestinimonas sp. The sequence continues at coordinate 143 of CAUBHZ010000224.1, forward strand.
TTCGTCATGGAGAAGCTTTACCCCCTGCCCGGCATCGAGCACATCAGCAGCGAGCTCATCATCTCCCGCATCAAGACCCGGAAGGGCATGCGCATCTGACGGAAAAAGCCTCCGTTCCCGTGGGAACGGAGGCTTTTCGCTGTTTCGGGACCTCTGCTCAGGAGGCATAGCGGGGGATGGACTCCACGATCTGACGGCACTCCTCCTCGGTCAGGTTCCCGCCGATGGAGCCCGCCAGTCCACCATCCATCCAGGCCACACTGCGCCATGGGCCGTTGCTGATGATGTAGAAGGTGACGCCGCCCTGCTCAAAGGTGACGATGGGGGTATCGTCCTTGGGATAGACCGTGTTCCCCGCGCTGTTGGGATTGGTGTTGAGGTCGAAGGAGAGGGACAGGTTCCGCTCCCCCTCCACGTCGGTGGAAAAGAGATAGGCCATGTACCAGCCCGTCTCCTCAGACACGTAGATGTCGGACTCCACCGGCACGAAGCCCTCCGGCAGCCAGGTGGGGGCGTAGACGGTGTCGATGCCGGCGGCCTCCATGGCCGCCTGGATGGTGTCGTATTTCGGCGGCACGCTCATGTCGGGCGCCGTATACACCCACTCGTCCGGCTCCGTGATGGAGCGCACGAAATGCTCGGCCTGCTCCAGGTCCATGTCGCCGTAAATCTCGCCGGAATACCGGCCGCAGGCCCAGGTGATGCGGTACTGGTCCTCTCCCAGGGGGACGATATAATAGCTCCTGCCGTCAAATTCATAGACGATGGTGTCCGGCCCGTCCTTACCCTGGACGTCGGCCTCCGCCTGCTCCTCGTCCTTCCGCTGCCGGACCACGAAGGTATAGCCGTCGCCGCTCTGGGTGCGGTGGTCCTCGGTGAAGACGAGGGTGCCGTCGGCCTCCTCGGTGACCGTCACGTCCAGCCCCGGGACGTCGTCCCCCTCCCAGGCGGGATTCCAGGTGGGCATCATGGGCACCCGGACGTCATAGGCGTCCAGCGCCGCCTGCCCGTGGGAATAGCTGACCGTCTCCGGCATCTCGCCCTCCCCCGTGGTGAAGGTGAACTCTCCCCGGGTCCAGCTGGTCGCGTGCCGGAAGAGGTCCACGCCCAGGCCCTGGGCCGCCAGAGCCACCACCAGCACCGCCGCCGCGGCGATGCCGGCCAGCCGGGGCAGGAGCCGTCTGGGGCGGAGAGGTCTCACCTGGGGGCTGGACACCGACCTGGAGAAGAGGTCCGCGTGCCGTGCCCGGAACGCCGCCTCGGCGGCTCCGGCATCGAAGGTGTCCTCCGCGCCGTCCAGCTCCTCCGCCGCGGCCAGCCATCGCTCCGCCGCCGACCGGTCGAAGTCCTCCTCCGCCACCTCATCCAGGTAGTCGGAGAGTTCCTCCGTGAGCCGCTCCGCCTCCGCGGCCTTCCGCTCTTCCTTGTCCATGTCCATCACCTCCTGTTCTCTCATCCCTTATATCGATTCAGCCGCCGGATTTGTGACACGTCTGGAAATTTTTTTCCAAAAGTTTTTTGCAGTGGTTTTTGGCCCGGAACAGCCTGGTCCGGGAGTTCATCTCCGAGATGCCCAGCCGCCGGGCGATCTCCTGGTGGGAGCATTCCTCCTCGTAGAAGAGGAGCAGCACCTCCCGCTCGCTGTCGCTGAGGCCCTCGGGCAGGGCTTCGGCCAGCTCCGGCCGCTCCTCCTCCCGTGATGCCCAGGTGTTGGCGTCCTCCAGAGGCACCTCACGGTGGTACCTGGCCAGCTTCACCTCGGTGAGGATCAGGTGCTGGAGTGTCTTCCACAGCCAGCCCTCCAGATTGGGGTGGTCCCCCAGCCCCTCCTTCTGCTGGAGCAGCCGGACGAAGGCCTCCTCCACCAGCTCCTCCGCCAGTGACCGGTTCCGGAGCTGCCGCAGGGCGTAGGCGAACATTTTGGGGGCGTTTTCCCGGTACAGGGCGGTAAAACGGCTGTCCCAATCCATCTGCATCCGGAAAACACCTCCTCGCTTTTCTCCGTGTCCGCAGTCATGGTATTTGTTTATTATATCATATCCCACACTTTTTGGGAATACAGTCAGTTTTCAGTCATCCGGTCAGATAACGCTGGAGAAACTGCTCCAGCCGGGCCTCCTGATCGGGCCCGGTGAGGTAGACGTCGGGCTCCAGTCCCACCCCCTCCGCAAAGTAGCCCTCCGGCCAGACAAAGAGGTCCAGCCCCCAGGCCAGCTCTGTCCCCGACCAGGGGAGATAGCCCCGGTAGGTCTGGGAGCCGGTGAGGCAGCCGCCGGTGTTGGAGCCGATAACCAGGCTCCGTCCCACGTTCCGGGTCAGATCGGTAAAAGCCTCGGCGGCAGAGGCAGTCCCACGGGAGGTGAGCACCACCAGAAACGGGCCCTCCTCCCGCTCCAGATACTGCTCCTCCGGCCGCCGGACCCGATAGTCCCCCTCCTTCACCTCTCCCTCCCGGCAGGTCCAGTCATAGGGGTCCAGGCATAGGGTGGCATAATTGGGTTCCGGTGTCTCCCCGGTAAAGGCCCGGAACCACGCTCCCGGCAGATTTCCATTTCCTCCCGGATTGGCGGTGAGGTCCACCACCAGAACACCGTCGGAGGTCCGCTCCTCCTCCGCTGCGGCCAGAAAAGCCTCCACAGCCGCCCCGTCATAGCCCCACTCCGGTCCGGTATCTCCGGGTTCAAAAGGCATGCTGGTCATTTGCAGGAGCTCCGCCCCGGCCAGGGTGCCCCGCCGGAAGGTCTCCTTCCCCTGGTCCAGGGGGTCCATGCCCGCCCGGTCCAGGATGAGGGTCTCCTCCCCGTCGGCATAGGTCACCACGGCGCTGCTCCGTCCCGACGCCACATCCGTCCGGTAGAGCTTCCAGGTGAGCTCCCCTTCCGGTCCGATGGCCCGCTTCAGATAATCCGCCGGATTCTCTCCCTGGATGGACACCACCGCACGGTCCAGTTTTTCCCCGCCGTAGAAGGTACCGTCCCGGTAATCAAAGAGGGCCCCCTCGGCGCAGTAGAGGGCGGACGGCTCCAGGGTGCCGCTGCCCCCGATGCCGAAGTGGCCGTCCTGCACAAAGCCCAGGGCCTCCTTCAAAATCTGCTGGTACTTGCCCACGGGGATCTCCTCCCGTCCCTCCAGGGCGCGGAGGACCCGCTCCTCCGCCGCTCCGAAGGCCTCGTCGCCTCCGAACCAGGTATAGAGGCCGTAATAGGTCCGCAGCAGCCGGAAGAGATAGTCCACCTCCGCCCTGGCCTCCTCCCCGGTCAGGATACCCACCGTCTTTTCCTCCCGGCACAGGAGAGAGAACTCCGCCTCGGTGAGCAGGGGACCACCCCGGTCGAAATCATAGCGATATGTATCCAGCTCCCCGGTGGGCGCATTCAGTGCTTCGTTTTTCTCCGCCGTCTCCGCCAAAAGCTGAGGAAAGGCGTCCCCCTCCCCCGCCGGACCGCAGGCGGTGAGCAGCAGCGTCAGGGAGAGAACTCCGGCAGCGATTTTCCTAAATTTCACAGTCCTGTTCCCCCTTTTTTGCCCATTCTAACATTTTTCCTTCCCCCTGTCACCCAAAGAGTGGAAGGACGGCGGGAAGTGTGGTATAAAAATAGAGAAGAAATCTGCACGGAAAGAAGGGTGCTTATGGCGGAATACCGCATAGAGCGGGACAGCATGGGCGAGATGAAGGTACCGGCGGACCGGTACTGGGGCGCCCAGACCCAGCGCAGCTTTGAGAATTTCAAGATCGGTGTGGAGAAGATGCCCGGGGAGATCATCCGGGCTTTCGCCGTGCTCAAGAAGGGTGCCGCTTTGGCCAACCGGCGGCTGGGCAGGCTGGACGAGACCCGGTGCGGCACCATCTGCGCCGTCTGCGACGAAATCCTGGCCGGCAAGCTGGAGGGCCACTTCCCCCTGGCGGTGTGGCAGACCGGCTCCGG
>CAUBHZ010000225.1 GCA_958435885.1 uncultured Intestinimonas sp.
TCGCCTTCCGTGGTAAAGAATACCCAGTCGCCGAGAGAGGCCTCCATCTCTGCGCCGAGACCGGGATACCCCAGCTGGGTGACATTCAGTGCCAGACTGGCCTCTCCGGCCTGAAGGGTGAGCACGTCGGCAGCGGCGTCGTAGGTACAGGAGAGGGAGAGGTCTACGATGGCGGCATAGTCGGCGGGCAAGAATTGGAAAAGCTGCCAGCTGCCGCCGGAGAAATCGACCACGGAGAGCCCCCAGACATTGGTGTTGGTCCCGCCGGCCGAAAAGTTCACAATGGCCAGTTCCCGGTCGCCGTCTCCGTCATAGTCGCCGTAGGCCATGGCCGGCATCAGGCTCTGGGGGGTGAGGAAGTTGATGCCGAGGGCCTGCCACTGGGTGCCCACCCGCAGAATGAGTCCCTGGGTATCCCCAGGACCGCAGAAGCCGTAAAGCCAGGTGTCGTAGTCGGGGAGCTGGCACACCAGATAGAGACCGGCGTCGTCCGGACCCAGGGCAGACACGGCGTCCGCCACCTGCGTGCCGCTGGAGAGCTGGGTGGGGAAGTCGTTGAGGGTCAGGCTGTCCGGGTTGCCGTCCCACAGAAAAGGGGTGCCGGTGGGAAGGGGCAGTGTCTCCGTGGGCTGTACCTCCAGGGACAGGGTATCGGTGGGCAGAGGCGTATCGTCGGGGACCTCGGTGGCAGGCACAGGCGTCTCGACGGTGAGAGTAGCGGTGGCCGGTGGCTCCGTCAATTCTGAGGACGGCGTCGTCGTGGCGTCGCCATTGCAGCCGGACAGGGCCAGCAGGCAGGCGGTACACAGCGTAATGAGCTTTTTCAAAGGGAAGGCCCTCCCTTCCATATCTTGGAGCATAAAGAATGGTTCGTCCGTAGATTATACCCTCTTGAGCGAAAGAAAACAACCATAAAGTTATGAATAATGGGTAACGATTGGTTCCAGAGCTGGGACGAGTTCACAGGGCAGACAGCGGCTTCCTCTGAATTTGGCGGAAAAGGACCAGTGCGGCCAGGCAGGCCAGGATTTCGGCCAGGGGGAAGGAGAGCCACATGAGGCCGGGCCGGACGAGGCCCAGCAGGTAGGCGGCGGGGAGGATGAGGACCACCTGCCGCAGCAGGGAGATGGCCAGGCTGGTCATGGCGGCGCCTAGAGCCTGGAAGACGGCGCAGAGCACAGTGGAGAGGCCGCTGAAGATGAGGCCGACGGCAATCCACCGCAGGGCCGGGATGCCGGAGTCCAGGACGGCCTGCTCGGCGCCGAAGAGGCCCAGCAGAGGGCCGGGGATGAGTAGCAGCAGTGCGGCGCCCGCCGCCATGATGGCGGCGCCCAGGGCCAGGGCAAAGCGGCTCAGGGCCAGAATGCGCTCCCGCTTTCTGGCGCCGTAGTTGTAGGCCACCAGGGGGGTGAGGCCGTTGGTGAGGCCGGCCACCGGCATGATGAGGAAGGTCTGGAGTTTGAAATAAGCGCCCAGGATGAAGACGGCGCTGGGGTCGTAGAGGGCCATGATCTTGTTGAGGCCCAGGGTCATGACAGAGGAGAGGGACTGCATGGCGGCGGCGGGGATGCCGATCCGGCACAACTCGGCCAGGATGTCCCCTCTGGGGCGGAAGCCCCGGGGAGAGAGGGGAAAGCGGCGGAGTCGCCGCAGGAGGACAAAACCTACGGCCATGCCGGTCCACTGCCCCATGACGGTGGCGATGGCAGCGCCGGCCACCCCCAGGGCGGGGAAGGGCCCCAGACCGAAGATGAGAAGGGGGTCCATGATCAGGTTGACCACAGCGCCCACTCCCTGGATCACCATGGGCCCCACCGGGTCGCCGCAGGCCAGGAGGATACGCTCGGTGGCGAACTGCATGGTCATGCCCACCGAGACGCCGGTGACGATGGTGAGGTAGGTCCGTCCCGCTGACAAGATGGTGGGGTCGGCGGTGAAGAAGGCCATGAAGGGCCGGGTGAGGAACAGAGCGAAGGAGAGGAAGAGAAGGTAGCACAGCAGATAGAGGAAGATGCCGTTGAGGGCCACCGCTTTGGCCTCCGTTCGGTCTCCCTGGCCCAGACGCTTGGAGAGCAGGGCGTTGAGCCCCACGCCGGCGCCCACGCAGACCGCCACCATGAACATCTGTACCGGATAGGCCAGGGACAGGGCCTGAAAGGCCTCGCCGCTGAGCCGGGAGACGAACATGGAGTCCACCAGGTTGTAGAGGGCCTGGATGAGCATGGAAAGCATCATGGGCCAGGCCATCCGCAGCAGCAGCGGGCGCACCGGCATGGTGCCCATACGGGCGTCATTCATGTGTGTTCCTCCTTTCCGCATCAGATTCAGACGACGGTGGTGGGCTCCACCCGTATGTCCTGGAGGACAAGGTCATCTCCTTCACAGTCAATGGAAGCCAGCACATTGGCAAAGAGGACGCCGGTGGAATCCAGCCGGGCGCCCAGCACCACGGTAAAGACCCCATCCTGCTCCCGGAAGAAGCAGGTGTCCAGGGTGAGCTGGCCGGGATCGGACTGATATTGGCTGGGCACCTGATAGACGGCGCTGGTATTGCCGTAGGACAGGGTAAACCGGCCGGAGGCGGCATCGTAGTCCGTCTCTACCTCCTCCAGGGCCTTTTGGGCACAGAGCTGGTGGGTGACGGCCAGGTCGGACCAGGTGTCCTCCGTGCAGCGGTAGATGTGGAGGTCATAGGCGATCCTGTCCCCCTGAGCCTCCATGAGATAGCGGACCGCCAGCTCCTCCTGACCGTCGCCGTCGGTGTCGGTGAGGTAGAGCTCCGGCAGGGCAGGGGCCTCCGGAGAGGCGAACGCCTGGTCGAAGTGGGTGAGCTCCTCGCCTTGGCGAAGGAGAATACCGCCGCCGTAGCCATCGTTCAGACCGTAAAGGTAAAGCTCTTCACTGAGCTTGCAGCCCAGGAGATAGACCTGTGGGCTGTCGTCAGAAAAGAGATCGTTTGGGTCGGCCAGGGAGGTGGGCAGGTCGTCCACGGTGAGGGAGGCCCAGGGAGCCTCGCCCTCGGCTGCGGCAGTGGCCGTGGGCCGGGGCGTGGCGGGGGTGGGCGTCCAGTTGAGCGGTTCTTTCTTACCGCAGGCGGCCAGAAGGGCCAGGGCACACAGCAGGGCGGGCAGGATCGGCTTTCTCATCATCACAGCTCCCTCGTGTAGCGCAGGTCCACACAGATGGCGTCAGGGGGGAAGGGAATGTCGGCATGGGTGCCATCCCAGGCGAAGCCGTGGGCGGCGTAGAACCTGCGGGCCTTCTCATTCTCCCGGAGGACAAAGACGAAGCAGTTCTTGTAACCCTCCTGCCGCAGGCGGTTCATAGCCTCCTCAATGAGCAGGCCGCCATAGCCCTTGCCCCGTTCGTCGGGGTGGGTGTAGAAGGAGATGAGCTCTCCCCAGCCGGCGTAGGCGGCGTTGGGAAAGTCGGAGCCCTCCTTGGTGCCGGCGTTGTAGTTCTCCGTCCGGGCGGGACCGTAGTTGATGCAGGCCACCGGGGTGTCATCTCTGTAAAGCAAAAGACCGTGACAGCGCTTGAGGCGGTAGTCGTCCCGGAAAAAGGGGACCCACCGCTCATCGGTGATCTCTCGGGCCATATACTCCGCCGGCACCGCATCCACATAGGTGTCCCGCCAGCCCAGGGCGTGAATGAGGGACATGGCGCGGAAGTGTTCATCGGTGCAGGCGTCCACAAAGTGCAGCTGTTCCATTGGTATTCCTCCAGTTTCGGACAGTTTCCAACTATAGGGAATCCCCGGCCTCCCAAACTGGGAGACCGGGGAGGCAAAAAATCACACGGCGGCAGGCTCGGCCTGGGCATCCGCCTGGGCAGCGGTGCGGGCCTCCTCCTCGGCGTGCTGCTTGGCGAGGCCGCGGGCGTTGGCCAGCATGAGCTTGATGCGGTTTTCCTGGTTGATCTTGGTGGCGCCGGGGTCGTAGTCGATAGCCACGATGTTGCTCCAGGGGTAGTCGTCCTTGAGCTTTCGGATCATGCCCTTGCCCACGATGTGGTTGGGCAGGCAGCCGAAGGGCTGGGTGC
>CAUBHZ010000226.1 GCA_958435885.1 uncultured Intestinimonas sp.
CCGATGACCGGACCGATGGGAGCCGTCTGGATCTCGCTGTCGGGGAAGGCCTCCTGCACCAGGGCTTTCAGCTCTTCCGCCTTCTCGGGGCTGTCCCCGTGGCCGATGACCACCAGCTTGCCCATGGAGGGCTCCCAGCCCTTCTTCATCCGTGCCAGCTGGGCCGACATGGCCCGCCGTCCGCCTCTGAGCTTCTCGGCCACCTCCAGCTTCCCCTCCTCGGAGACGTGGAGCATGGGCTTGATCTGGAGCGCCGTGCCCACCACCGCCGCGGCGGTGGAGATCCGGCCACCCCGGCGCAGAAACTCCAAGGTGTCCACCGTGAACCAGTGGCAGACGGAGAGCCGGTTGGCCTCCACCCACTGGGCCAGTTCATCAAGGCCCATGCCCTCGGCCTTCTTGCGGGCCGCCTCCCGGACCAGGAAGCCCTCGCCCACGGAGGCGCACAGGGTATCCACGCAGCGGATGGTGCGCTCCGGGAAGGACTCCCTCAACTCCTGGGCGCACATCTGCGCCGTCTGGTAGGTGCCGGACATGCCGGAGGTGAAGCACAGGTACAAGATGTCCTCACCGGCCTCCAGGCAGGGCGTGAAATGCTTGAAATACACGTCGGGGCGGATCTGGGTGGTGCTGGCTGTGGCGCCGCTCCGCAGGGCGGCATAGAACTCCGCCACATCCATATCCCCGCCCGGACCGTAGACCCGGCTCTTCCCGTTCAGGATCACCTCCATGGGGAGGACGGTCACCTCGGGGAGCCCCGCCATCATCTCCGGGCTGTGATCGGCGGTGGCGTCGGTAAAGATCCGGTAGCCCATGGCTTACTCTTTCGCGCAGCCGGCGCAGGCGCCGCAGTCGTGGCCGCTCTCGGCCCAGAGCCGGTCAGCGGTGGCCTTCCAGTTCTCGGCATAGGGGGTGGTGCGGTCGCACAGGGTGTCCGCCGCCTCGGGGCTCTCGTAGTCGGTGGACTTGGCGCCGGTCTCCTTGACCATGGCCCGCAGCTTCTCCGGGTTCTCCAGCATGGGGCAGGGACGGAGCATGTTCTTGTTGAAGGGCTGGCCGTCGTGGTAGGCCATGAAGATGGGGGACTTCAGGGCGTCCAGCAGGCTGCAGTCGCGGATGTTCACGTTGGAGTAGTGGATGAACACGCAGGGCTCCACATCGCCCCGGGCGTTGATGTGCAGGTACCGGCGGCCGCCGGCGATGCAACCGCCCACGTACTCAGCGTCGTTCTGGAAGTCCATGGCGAAGATGGGCTTGGAGCCGCGGAAGGCGCGGATGCGGCGGTACATCTCGGTGCGCTGCTCGGGAGTGGGGAGGAGCTCGGTGGCGGCGCCGCTGCCCACGGGCATATAGTGGAAGAACCAGATGAAGAGTGCGCCGGCCTCGATGATCATGTCGTAGAACTTCTCGCTGCTCACGTCGGCGTAGTTCTTGCTGGTATAGCAGGTGGAGATGCCGAAGGGCAGCTTGTGGTCCTTCAGCAGCTTCATGGCGTGCATGACCTTCTCGAAGTCACCGCTGCCGCGGCGGCCGTCGTTGGCCTCGGAGAAGCCCTCCAGGCTGATGGCGGGGACGAAGTTCTTCACCCGCAGCATCTCCTGGCAGAAGGCCTCGTCGATGAGGGTGCCGTTGGTGAAGGAGAGGAACTCACAGTCGCTGTGCTTCTCGCACAGCTTCAGGATGTCGGCCTTGCGGACCAGCGGCTCGCCGCCGGTGAAGATGTACATGTAGGTGCCCAGCTCCTTGCCCTGGGAGACGATGGAGTCCAGCTCCTCAAAGGTCAGGTTCAGCCGGTTGCCGTACTCGGCCGCCCAGCAGCCGGTGCAGTGCATGTTGCAGGCGCTGGTGGGGTCCAGCAGGATGGCCCAGGGCACGTTGCAGTTCTCCTTCCGGGAGACCTCCTCCTGGGTGGCGCTGCCCTGCAGGCTGGCGTTGACGATGAAGTTACGGAAGAAGGCCTTCCGCACGCCGGGGTCCAGGGCGTAGACCTTCATAATGAGGTCATACCAGTGGTTCTTCTCCTCGATGGACTTCCGGAACGCCTGACGCTGGGCCACATACCAGTCCTCGGGGACCAGCTTATCCACCAGGTTCATGACTTTGGGGATGTTGGTCTCGGGGTCCTTTTCCAGATAGGCCAGGGCCTGGGTGACCGCCGCGCTGATGGCCGCGCTCTTGGCTTTTTCTGCGATGCTCATTCTAATCAACCTCATTTCTGCTCGCCTGCCCCGACATGCCGGGTCTGGGTCGGAGCCTTTCGTTTGCTTTCATTTTAAAGCGGAAGCACCTTCGATGTCATGGGACAGGGCGGGGAAAATGGCACATTTTTCGACACTTTTCAAAATTGTCACCTTTCTGGACAGTTCATCCAAATTGTCCCTTTTCTTCCGACGGTCCGCTTTTTATGATAAAACTACTGCAATGTCCGACGGGTCACCGCCATGCGACCGGTTCGCACGGCCTTTTGTCGTGCACATTTCCATTTCTGAAGCTGTGACCGCTGTTTTGTGTGACCCGTCTTTTCTCCCAAGGAGGGGGTCAAATGGATCAAGACGCCTTCAAGCGTGCTGTAATGGAATCTGTTGTGGACCGAAGCCTGCGCGATATCCGGCGCGATCCCCGGCGCGGCATCCGGCGGCTGGCCGACCTGGGCGGCGTCGCCGCCTCCGGTCCCTATCAAAAGAAATTCCTCGCCATGGTCCGCCGCATGCTGGAGCAGGAGGACAGCCCCTACTACACCATGGTGTGCAACGCCGTGCAGTCGGCGGACAGCGAGCGGCTGAAGACCTTCGGCATCAATTTCGGGTGGAACTGTCTCACCGTGGGCACCAAAAAGATCCGCACCCGGGAGCAGTCCCAGACCTGGAGCATCCCCTGGTCCCTGACCCTCCACATCGGCGGCGGCCCCGACGATCTGGACGCCCACATCCTGATCCGGATCATCCGGGAAGGCATGGAGTTGGGCATCTACACCTACTTCCTCTTCCCCGACGGGATGAGCCGCTCCATCTCCACAGCCCTGGACGCCATCACGGCCTCAGAGGACTGCGCCTTCTTCCTCTTCCTCCCCCCGGAGCAGACGGATGCCGGCGCCGTCCAGGCCCTCACCGTCCCCCGGAACCTGATGCTGGGCATCAGCAGCGAGGCGCCCCAGTGGCAGTCCCTGGCCGCCCAACTGCGGCAGGAGGGCGCCCTCTACTTCCTCTACCGGACCTACGACGGCCCCGACGAGGCCCGGGACATCGCCTCCGGCAGGTGGGCCGACGCGCTCTCCCCCCTGGCCGGGATCGGCAGCATCTGCGTGGCCGGTCAGGGCTGCCCCGCCCAGTGTGGCTCCCAGGTCTACCGGTACGCCCGGCGCTCCCGGATGGAGCAGCGCTATCCCACCCTGGTCCTGGACTACTACCTGGACAACCTCTACGCCGACGCCTGCATCTCCCACGCCGCCTGCCTGTCCGGGGTCTGCCCCAACGGGGAGATCACCCGCTTTCAGGACGGCCGGGAATGCCCCACCGGCCTGTCGGTGCGCTCCGCCCGGTTGGACGAGGTGCTCTCCCAGCTCCCCTCCAGGCCTCTGGCTCCGCCCCATGAGGACTGCTGCTTTTGAAAACCTATGTCCCAAAGGACAAAATCAGAACCACCACACCATATCCTGGGCCTGCCGGCAGGTCCAGGGTATTTTTTTTGCCCGCGGCGGGGAAGGCCTTGTCCTCCCTCCCCCTTTATGCTATAATTTTAGCGGTTTACACTTGCCTTTCCCGGCCTTTTTGCCGCGGAGCCGCATTTTCTGCCGATGGAGGTATTTACAATATGATCAAGATCACCCAGTCCCCCGTCCTCTTCCAGGGCGGCGCCTTCGTGCCCACCCCGCCCCGGCCCGCCGCGGAGCGGACCGGCACCATGGCCTACGGCATCCTGAAGGCCCACAACACCCTGGACGGTATGGACCGCCTGGCCATCCGCTTCGACGCCATGGCCTCCCACGACATCACCTACGTGGGCATCATCCAGACCGCCCGGG
>CAUBHZ010000227.1 GCA_958435885.1 uncultured Intestinimonas sp.
GACGCCATGGCCTCCCACGACATCACCTACGTGGGCATCATCCAGACCGCCCGGGCCTCCGGCCTCAAGGAATTCCCTCTGCCCTACGTCCTCACCAACTGCCACAACTCCCTGTGCGCCGTGGGCGGCACCATCAACGAGGACGACCACGTCTTCGGCCTCTCCGCCGCCAAGAAGTACGGCGGTGAGTTCGTCCCCGCCCACCAGGCCGTCATCCACTCCTACATGCGGGAGCGGTACGCCGCCCCCGGCCGGATGATCCTGGGCTCCGACTCCCACACCCGCTACGGTGCCTACGGCACCATGGCCATCGGTGAGGGCGGTCCCGAGCTGGCCCGTCAGCTCCTCTGCAAGACCTACGACATCGCCTACCCCAAGGTCATGGCCATCTACCTCACCGGCGCCCCCCGGCCCGGCGTGGGTCCCCAGGACGTGGCCCTGGCCCTCATCGGCGCCACCTTCAAGGCCGGCATCGTGAAAAACTCCGTCATGGAGTTCTTCGGCCCCGGCGTGGCCAATCTCTCCATGGACTACCGCTCCGGCATCGACGTCATGACCACCGAGACGGCCTGCCTCTCCTCCGTGTGGTCCACCGACGACTACACCAAGGCCCACCTCACCGCCCTGGGCCGCGGCGACCAGTTCAAGGCCCAGGCTCCCGCCGAGGGCGCCTACTACGACGGCGTCATCGAGGTGGACCTGTCCGCCGTGGAGCCCATGATCGCCCTGCCCTTCCATCCCTCCAACGCTTACACCATCAAGGAGTTCAAGGCCAACATGGCCGACCTCCTCCACCAGGTGGATGTGGACGCCGCCGAGCAGCTGGGCGTCAAGAACGCCGCTCCCCTGGAGCACAAGATCGTGAACGGCCAGTTCCACGTGGACCAGGGCGTCATCGCCGGCTGCTCCGGCGGCATCTACCAGAATCTGGTCCGGGCCGCTGAGATCTTGAACGGCCAGCCCATCGGCTCCGACGCCTTCTGGCTCTCCTGCTATCCCGGCTCCATGCCCATCAACCTGGAGCTCACCAAGAAGGGCTATATCGCCTCCCTCATGGCGGCCGGCGCCTCCATCCGCTCCTGCTTCTGCGGACCCTGCTTCGGCGCAGGCGACGTGCCCGCCAACGGCGGCTTCTCCATCCGCCACTCCACCCGGAACTTCCCCAACCGGGAGGGCTCCAAGCCCGGCGAGGGCCAGATCTCCTATGTGGCCCTCATGGACGCCCGGAGCATCGCCGCCACCGCCCGCAACGGCGGCATCCTCACCGCCGCCGACGAGCTGCCCGACGTGCCCGCCGACCGCCCTGACGAGAGCTGGGCCTATGACGACTCCGCCTATAAGGCCCGGGTCTACTTCGGCGTGGGCAAGGCCCAGCCGGACACTGAGCTGGTCTACGGCCCCAACATCGCCGACTGGCCGGAGCAGATCCCCCTGCCCGAGAACCTGCTCCTCACCGCCGCTGCCGCCATCTACGACCCCGTCACCACCACCGACGAGCTCATCCCCTCCGGCGAGACCTCCTCTTACCGCTCCAACCCCCTGCGCCTGAGTGAGTTTGCCCTCTCCCGGAAGGACCCCCAGTACGTCCCCCGGGCCAAGGCCATCCAGGCCGAGGAGTCCAAGCGCCGGGCCGGTGAGGCCACCGACGCCCTCCTGGGCCACGACCCCAAGACCACCGGCCTGGGCTCCTTCGTCATGGCCCTCAAGCCCGGCGACGGCTCCGCCCGGGAGCAGGCCGCCTCCTGCCAGCGGGTGCTGGGCGGCTGCGCCAACCTGTGCGCCGAGTTCGCCACCAAGCGCTACCGCTCCAACGTGGTCAACTGGGGCATGCTGCCCTTCCAGGCCGCCGACGTGAAGGACTGGAACATCCAGCCCGGCGACCGGCTCTATATCCCCGGCGTCCGCGCCGCCCTGGAGCGGGGCGACGAGTCCATCCCCGCCGTCCTTATCCAGAACGGCCAGGAGAAGAACGTCACCCTCACCCTCCCCGGCATGACCCAGGAGGAGCGGGACATCGTACTGGCCGGCTGCCTCATCAACTACTACGCCAAATAATTTTCCCACACCAAACGCGGGCCGGAGCGCATCCGGCCCGCGTTTTTGTTTTACAAATGCCCAGCGATGAGGTATAATATATGCTGTCAGAAAATCAAAACCATTATGAGGTGTTCCCGTGAAAAAAACCATGCTCTCCCTGCTCCTCTCCGGCCTGCTCCTGCTCACCGCCTGCGGCGGCGGGACAGCATCCACCCCCGCGCCGGCAGAGGACGACGATACCATCCACATCCTGGCCACCACCTACCCGGTCTACCTCTTCACCACCGCTGTCACTGAGGGCGTTGAAGGGGTGGAGGTCACCCGGCTCATCCAGGAGGAGATCTCCTGTCTCCACGACTACACCCTCACCGTCAACGACATGAAGGCCATCGAGGCCGCCGACGTCATCGTCATGAACGGCGTGGGGCTGGAGGACTTCATGTCCGACGCCCTGGCAACCTCGGACGCTCCCGTCATCGACTGCTCCGAGGGCGTGGAGCTTCTGGAAGCCATGGGCCACGAAGGCCACGACCATGACACCGAATACGACCCCCACATCTGGATGGATGAGGGGAACGTCTCCGTCATGCTGGAGAACATCACCAAGGGACTGTCTAATCTGGACCCGGACCACGGGGAGACCTACGAGGCCAACCGGGCCGCGGCCGACGCCGCCCTGGGCTATGACGCCGAAAAGCTCTCCCAGCTCTCCGGCAAGCCCCTCATCACCTTCCACGACGGCTTCCAGTACTTCGCCCAGGCCACCGGTCTGGACCTGCTGAAGGCCATCGAGGAGGAGGAGGGCGCCGAGGCCTCCGCCGCCGAGATCAAGGAGATCGTGGGTCTCATCGGGGAATATGACATTCCCGCCATTTTTACTGAAAAGAACGGCTCCGACGCCACCGCCCAGGCCATCTCCCGTGAGACCGGCTGCGGCGTGGCCCAGCTGGACCTGGTCATGAGCGGCGACGGCAGCGGCATCCAGCCCTACGTGGACGCCATGAACCAGAACATTGACACCATACTGGAGGCCCTGGGATGAGCGTACACAAGCACGACGACCTGCCCGCCGGGGCGGGGTGCTCCCGGGCCTGCTGTCTCCGGGCCGAGGGCCTGGGGGTGACCGCCGGGGACCAGGTCATCCTCCACGACGTGGACTTCCACCTCCACTGTGGAGAGATCACCGCCCTCATCGGCCCCAACGGCGCGGGCAAGTCCACTCTTTTCAAAACGGTTCTGGGCCAGCTTCCCCACACGGGGACCATCGACTTCCAGCAGGCGGGCGGCAAACACACCCGCCCTCTCATCGGTTACGTGCCCCAGTCCCCCTCCTTTGACCGCGGCGACCCGGTGAGCGTGCTGGACCTCTTCTCCGCCTCCATCTCGGACTGGCCCGTCTTCCTCCCCACCCCCAAGCGGCTCCGTGCCCGGGTGGCGGAGTGCCTGAGCCGGGTCCACGCCGAGGGCCTCATCGACAAGCGCATCGGCGCCCTCTCCGGCGGCGAGCTCCAGCGGGTGCTGCTGGCCATGGCGCTGGAACCGGTACCCCACATCCTCATCCTGGATGAGCCCCTCTCCGGCGTGGACATTGAGGGGGAAAAGCAGCTGCTGGACATGCTGGACGAGGTGCGCACCCAGTACGACCTCTCCATCCTCCTCTCCACCCACGACTTCGCCACTCTGGAAGAGTACGCCGACAAGGTCATCCTCCTCCAGAGCACGGTCCTCAAGGCGGGCAAACCCGCCGAGGTCCTTTCCTCCCCCGAGTTCCGCGAGGTCTTCCACCTGACCCTGGGAAAGGGGGTGGTATGATGGAGCTGTGGTATGACATTGTGGGACTGCTGCCCTTTGAATGGGCCCAGCCGGGCTCCATGTACTTCATGAAAAACGCCCTGCTGGCGGTGCTGGTCATCTCCCCCCTCTTCGGACTCCTCTCCACCATGGTGGTGGAGAGCCGCATGTC
>CAUBHZ010000228.1 GCA_958435885.1 uncultured Intestinimonas sp.
TGAGCATGGCCAGCTCCTGGCGGATGGCGCTCTTCTGGAAGAGGGAGTGCTGGAGGTAGAGGATGGTGACGCAGTGGCATTTGACGAGGAGCATGACCACCAGTCCTATCAGGGGGTCCCGGCTCAGGCCGGAGCCGGCGTAGAGCCAGCCCATGGCCAGGAAGAGGATCAGGAGGAGGAAGGCGCTGGTGAGCTGCCGGGGACCGGTGCGGTAGGTGCCGTTGTCGGGCATCCACCGGGCCATGGTGGTCCCCACGGCGGCCAGAAGGACCAGCCAGAGGAGGAGGGGGGGCAGCCACCGGAGGGGGAGTTGTTGGGGCAGGAGGGAATAGAGGGCGGCGCTCAGCTCCACGGAGAGGTCACGCACCATGACGGTCCAGATGCCGCAGTAGAGGACGGCCCGGACGCCCAGTGCGCTGCACTGCCAGAAGAGCACCGCCGCCGCGGCATACCGCAGGAGGGGGGCGGTCCACATCAGGAGCCCGGCCCGGGCGGAGAGGAGGGAGAGGCCCAGATAGGCCAGGCTCCCCAGGAGGACGCAGAGGAGGAGGCGGAGCCGGAAGGGCTCCTTCCGGCGCAGGGGGAGGAGGAAGAGCAGGGCGGTGACCCAGGTGGCGGCCAGGCACAGGCCCATGGAGAGCAGCTGTGTCCCACCCATCAGCCATTCCCTCCCACATACTCCGTCAGGGCGGTGAGGAAGGCGGTGCGGTTGCGCCGGCTGATCTCCAGCTCGGCGCCGGCCACCACCACCATGTCCCGCCGCACCTCGGCCACATGGCTCAGATTGACCAGATACCAGTGGTTGCAGCGGACGAAGTGGTAGCGGGAGAGCTCCTTTTCGGCGCTCTGCATGGTGCCGCGGAGGACGAACTCCCCCAGCTCGGTGTGGTAGTGGAGCATCCGGTTCTGGACCTCCACATAGTGGATCTGCTGGGTATCCAGCCGCCGGACGCAGTCGGGCAGCGTCAGCAGGATCTGACCGTTCTTCCGCTGCCTGGCCCGCCGGATGGCCCGGGCGAGCCGGACGGTGAAGGTGTAGTAGTTCACCGGCTTGAGAACGAAGTCCAGGGCACCCACGGCGTAGCCGTTGATGGCGTACTGGGCCATGTTGGTCACGAACATGAGCACTACGTCGCCGTCCATGCTCCGCAGACGCCCGGCGGCCTCCATGCCGTTGAGCCCGGGCATCTCGATGTCCAGCAGGATGATGTCGTACTGGGGCGTATAGTCCTTCAGCAGGTCCGCGCCGTTGGAGAAGAGGACGACCTCGAAGGACTGTCCGGTCTCCCCGGCGTACTGCTGGATGTAGGTGTGCAGCTGCTCCCGCTGCTGGGCCTCGTCCTCCACGAT
Organism: uncultured Intestinimonas sp.; assembly: GCA_958435885.1. The sequence continues at coordinate 1,351 of CAUBHZ010000228.1, forward strand.
GGCGATGCGCACGGCTCGTCCTCCTTTCCGGCAAGGTGCGTGCGGTTCCCACAACCGAAATTTTGCGACCATAAGTATATGGTATCCATGGGGAAAAGTCAATTTGAACGGTGTCGTTTCTCCGGGAAATGGTTGAAAAAACAGGCAAAAAAAGAGCTGAGCGGGCATTTATACCCGCTCAGCAGGAAAATAGAGTAAATACTGGTCAGCCAAACCAGATAGTCATGTCGTATTTGAAGGTCCGGTAATTCTGCATGGTGCATTCATAGCGGTATTCCCGGATGAGGACGCCCTCGGCGTCGTACTCCCCAAAGACCATGGAGATGCCGCTGTTGACCACCCAGTTGCCGTCCCCGCCGCACCGGGAGGCGTTGGAGACGATGCTGGAGTAGGGCACGTCGAAGCTGTCCGCCAGGGAGAAGGTGCGGGTGTTCTCGTCGATGCAGTAGACGTAGCACTGGCTGGTCTCGTCCTCGGAGCCGTAGAGGTCGGTGCCCACGCTGTCGGCCACCTCCATGGTGAAGTCCCGGGTGTTCAGCGACCAGTAGTTGTTGTTGTAGAGGGCCAGGTAGTAGACGCCGTCGGTGTCGCCGTCGGACAGGTACTCCACACAGTGCTGGCCGTACTGGGGCAAGAAGTCCCCCTCCTGGGTGAGACAGCGCTCTGCATAAGGTGTGTCGGCCCAGAAGCGGGTGTCGCCGGCCAGCCAGTCCACGGTGGGGTCGCCGTGGAGGTCGGCCACCTTGATGATGGTGGAGGTCTCCCGGGAGGAGAGGATGAGGCTGTCGCCGTCCATGTACTGGAGGCTGTTGAGGTGGATCCAGTCCCACTCGCCCGCCTGCCAGAAAAAGTCGTCGGTGGCGCCCACGGGCCGGGTCATCTCAAAGTAGGGCTCCATAAGAACGCTGAAGTCCACCAGCTCGGTGACGGTCCCGGTGTCCAGATCGATGGAGAGGAGCCGGTCCTCCACCCGCTGGTCCCCGGTCTCCTCGGCCAGGGCCAGCACCTCGCCCTCGGCGCCGAAGCCGATGTCGTGGTGAAGGTCGTAGCCGGTGAGGTCATAGACCCGGGTCACCCGGCCCAGCCCGTCGATCCGGGCCAGCTTGGAGGAGGAGACGCAGGTAATGATCTCGTCCCCGTCGAAGAGAATGCGGTCCAGGCCGAAGCCCTCCAGCACCATCTCGTAGCGGAGGATGCCGGCGTCGTCGTAGAAGAAGCCGTAGCCCAGGTAGCCGTTGACCCGCATCATGGCAAAGAGTCCCTCGGCCTGGGGCTGGTCGGAGGTCCCATCGGTCACCTCCAGCCGGGTGTCGTAGCCGGAGCTGGTGTCGGGCATGTCCACGGTGAAGCGCACCAGCTGCCGGGTGTTGCCCCACTTGCCGGTGATGGTCATGGTCACGTGGTTGGTCTCGCCGGGCACCAGGCCGATCATCTGGAACTCGTGGACCTTTGTGTATGTCTCGCCGGAGCTGTCGGCGGCGTTGGCGGTGAAGTCGGGGATGTCCTCGGCGTCCACATGTATGGTGTAGGAGACCTGAGTGTCCTGCTCCGTCTCAAAATAGAGGTAGAGTCCGTTGCTGCCGGTGCCGAAGGGGTTGAGCACCGCCAGAGGCATGCTGGCCGTCCAAGGGGTGGCGGTCATGGTCTTCAGGCTCTGGAGGGCGCCGTCCAGCCGCTCCTGCACCGAGAGGTCATAGAAGGTGAAGTCCTCCTCGCCGATGTCCTGGGGAACCAGCTGGACGGCCCGGAGCCCGTCCCCCAGCTGGGCCTCGGTGAAGTCCACCTGCCACTCGGCGCTCTCGGCGATGATGTCGCCGGTCTCAAAGGACCAGTCGGTGCGCACCACGTGTTCCTGGGCGGTGAAGGCCTTGGAGATCGCCATCACGATGAGGGGCACGGCGATGACGAGGACCACCGCGATGAGGACGAGGATCAGGCCGAGCTTTTTCATTCGTTTGGTTGTCATGGGGGCGGCTCCCTTTCTCCGTTAAATTTGAGCTAGTGGAGAGAAATGACGATCAGAATGACGCCGAGGACGGTGAGGATCACGCCGGTCAGGCGGTTGAGGAGCAGGGGCTCGGCCCGGGTGGCGATCTTGGCGGCCAGCTGGGCCCAGAGGAGGGTGAAGATGACGCACAGGACCAGCAGGTCCGGCCGGGGGGGAGCGCTCAGGGCGAAGTGGCTCACCGCGCCGGTGAGGGCGGAAAAGGTCATGACGAACACGCTGGTGCCCACGGCGGTCTTGAGCTCATAGCCCAGGAACAGGGTGAGTACCATGAGCATCATCATGCCGCCGCCGGCGCCGAAGAAGCCGCAGATGAGGCCGATGCAGGCCCCGCCTACGGCGCCCTTAACAAACTGGACGGCCCGGCTGCACTCTCCCATGCCGTGCCTGGGGGAGGTGATGGGCAGGAAAAGGAACCGCAGTCCCAGCACCAGGGTCATGGCAACGGAGAAGCCGCCCAGGGTGCTGTTGGGAACGAAGGTGGACAGCCAGCTGCCCACCATGGTCATGCACAGGACGCCGCACATCATGACGATGCCGTTTCTGATGTCGATGGCGCCGCTCTTGGCATAGGTCCGGGCGCTGGCGGCGCTGGCC
>CAUBHZ010000229.1 GCA_958435885.1 uncultured Intestinimonas sp.
ACACTTTAACGCTTTTATGTAATAAACCAAAAGAGACGAGGAGAGAGGAATCATGGTCATCAAAGTGGGACTGCTGCTGATCTTTTTCGCCGTCATGGTGGGGGTGGGCTTCTACTGCCGCCGCCGGGCCGCCGACGTGAGCAGCTTTGTACTGGGCGGCCGGTCGGTGGGACCCTGGCTCACCGCCTTCGCCTACGGCACCAGCTACTTCTCCGCCGTGGTCTTTGTGGGCTATGCCGGACAGTTCGGCTGGAAGTACGGCATCGCCGCCACCTGGGCGGGCATCGGCAACGCCCTGCTGGGCTCCCTGCTGGCCTGGGTGGTGCTGGGCCGCCGGACCCGCATCATGACCCAGCACCTGAGCAGCGCCACCATGCCCGAGTTCTTCGGCCGCCGCTTCGGCTCCCGGAGCCTGAAGCTGGCCGCCTCCGCCATCACCTTCCTTTTCCTCATCCCCTATACCGCCAGCCTCTACAACGGCCTGAGCCGCCTCTTCGCCATGGCCTTTGACATCGACTACGCCGTGTGCGTGGTGGTGATGGCGGTGCTCACCGGCGTCTACGTCATCGCCGGGGGCTATATGGCCACCGCCATCAACGACTTTATCCAGGGCCTCATCATGATCGTGGGCATCTGTGCCGTCATCGGGGCGGTGCTGAACAGCCAGGGGGGCTTCCTTGCCGCCCTGGACGCCATGGCCCGGGTGTCCGACCCGGCGGTCTCCGAGACCCCCGGCGTCTTTGCCTCCTTCTTCGGCCCCGACCCGGTGAACCTGCTGGGGGTGGTCCTCCTCACCAGCCTGGGCACCTGGGGCCTGCCCCAGATGGTCCAGAAATTCTACGCCATCCGCAGCGAGAAGGCCATCGATACCGGCACCGTCATCTCCACCCTCTTCGCCGCCGTGGTGGCGGGGGGCTGCTACTTCCTGGGCGGCTTCGGGCGGCTCTACGGCGACCGGGTGGACGTGGCCGCAGAGGGCTACGACGCCATCATCCCCGCCATGCTGGCGGGACTCCCCGACCTCCTCATCGCCGTGGTGGTCATCCTGGTCCTCTCCGCCTCCATGTCCACCCTCTCCTCCCTGGTGCTGGCCTCCAGCTCCACCCTCACCCTGGACTTCATCGCCGAGACCCTGGCCCCCGGCATGGACCAGCGCCGGCAGCTCCGGATCATCCGGGGCCTCATCGTGGTCTTCATCGCCATCTCGGTGGTGCTGGCCATCATCCAGCACCGGTCCAGCGTCACCTTCATCGCTCAGCTCATGGGCGTCTCCTGGGGCGCCCTGGCCGGGGCCTTCCTGGCCCCCTTCCTCTACGGCCTCTATTGGAAGGGCACCACCAAGGCCGGCTGCTGGGCCAGCTTCCTCTTCTCGGTGGTGGTCATGCTGGCCAACATTTTTGTGGCCGACGCCTTCCCCGCCCTCCTGCGCTCCCCCATCAACGCCGGCGCCTTCTGCATGCTGGCGGGGCTGGTGCTGGTGCCGGTGGTCTCCCTCTTTACCCCAAAGCCCGACCGGGACTTGGTGGAGGGTGCCTTCTCCTGCTACGACCGGCGGGTCACCGTCCGGCAGCGGGAGGCCCTGGGCACCGCCGCCGAGGAGAACTGAGCCAAACAAAAAAGGTCCGTCCTCTGATGAGGACGGACCTTTCGGTTTTATTCCAGCGGCAGGCCGGTGAGGTACCGGCGGACCAGGTCGAAGGCGTGGTGGGCGGAGCGGTTGCGGATGCCCGCCCGGCCGGAGGCGCCCAGACGGAGCTCCTTCACGTGGCAGAAGTCGGGGCCTGCCAGGGCCACATAGACCAGCCCCACCGGGTTGCCCCGGTCGTCGGAGTCGGGACCGGCCACCCCGGTGGTGGAGACGGCCAGGTCGCAGCCCAGTACCCGCCGGGCGCCCTGGGCCATGGCCTGGGCCACCTGGGCGGAGACGGCGCCGTACCGGTCCAGCAGGTCCTGGGGCACCCCCAGCACATCGTGCTTGACGGCGTCGGTGTAGCTCACCACGCCGCCCCGGAGGACGGAGGAGGCGCCGGGCAGGTCGGTGATGCGCTTGGCGATGAGGCCGCCGGTGCAGCTCTCGGCGGTGCCGAAGGTGAGGCCCTTGTCCTTCAGAAGCTGGAGGACGGCGGACTCCAGGTTCTTCACGTCGGCGCCGTAGACCAGGGGGCCGAAGAGGGCCCGGATGTCGGCCTCCACCGGGGCGATGAGGGCGTGGGCGGCCTCCTTGTTGGGGGCGTGGGCGGTGATGCGCAGCTCACACTCTCCCTCCTTGGCGTAGGGAGCCAGGGTGGGGTTGGTCATGGCATTCATGCGCTCCCGGAGCCGGGCCTCCATGGCCGACTCGCCGATGCCGAAGAGCTTCAGAGTCCGGGAGAGGATGACCCCGTCGGAGAGGGAGCGGAGGTAGGGGAGGGCCCGGTGCTCGAACATGGCTCGGCACTCCCGGGGGGGACCGGGGAGCATGAGCACCCGGACGCCGCCGGCCTCAAAGGCGCAGCCGGGGGCGGTGCCCCAGTCGTTTTCAAAGACGGTGCAGCCCTGGGGCAGCATGGCCTGCTGGAGGTTGTTCTCCGTCATGGGCCGGTCGGGATGGAGCCGGCGGAAGTAGTCGGCGATGCGGTCGGCGGAGGGCTGGTGGAAGACCAGGGGCAGGCCGAAGGCGGCGGCCAGGGTCTGCTTGGTGAGGTCGTCGCAGGTGGGCCCCAGGCCGCCGGTAGTGATGATGATGTCGGCCCGGCCCTTGGCGATGTCCACGGCGGCCCGGAGCCGCTCGGGGTTGTCCCCCACCACGGTGTGGTAGTAGACGTTGATGCCCATGGCGGACAGGCCCTGGGAGATGACCTGGGCATCGGTGTTGGCGATATTGCCCAGCAATAATTCCGTTCCAACGGCGATGAGCTCGGCGGTGTAGGACATAAAAAGGACCTCTTTCCTATTTCAGTGGGGCTGGATTTTTAGCCCAGCTGGACCCGCTCGATGCCCTCCAGGGCCTCCTTCACCAGGCCGTCGATGTCCAGGGGGGCCTCGATGGCCTCCACGTCCTCCAGGCGGGGACGGGTCCGGGGGTGGCGGGGGGTGAAGACGGTGCAGCAGTCCTCGTAGGGCAGGATGGAGGTCTCAAAGGTGCCGATCTTCCGGGAGAGGCGCACCACCTCCTCCTTGTCCATGCCCACCAGGGGGCGGAAGACGGGCAGGTCGGTGACGGCGCCGGTGACGGCCATGGCGTCCATGGTCTGGGAGGCCACCTGGCCCAGGGACTCGCCGGTGACGATGGCGTGGCAGCCGGTGCGGTGGGCCACCCCCTCGGCGATGCGCATCATGAACCGGCGCATGAGGAGGGTGAAGTAGTCCTCGGGGCAGGTGCGGCGCAGCTCCTCCTGGATGTGGGTGAAGGGCACCACGTGGACGGTGAGCCGGCCGGTCCAGGGGGTGAGGAGCTTGGCCAGGTCCAGCACCTTCTGTTTGGCCTCGGGGGAGGTGTAGGGGTAGGAGTAGAAGTGGATCATCTCCAGGGCCACCCCCCGCTTGGCCATCATCCAGGAGGCCACGGGGGAGTCGATGCCGCCGCTGAGCATGCTCAGGCCCCGGCCGCTGGTGCCCACGGGGAGACCGCCGGCGCCGGGCTCCGGGTCGGCGTGGACGAAGGCGGCGTAGTCCCGGACCTCCAGGTGGACGGTGAGCTCGGGGTGGTGGACGTCCACGGTCAGGTTGGGGTAGAGGTCGTCCAGCTCCCCGCCCACCCACTGGCTCAGGGCGATGGAGGTCATGGGGAAGGTCTTGTCGGCCCGCTTGGACTCCACCTTGAAGGTCTTGGCCCTGGAGAGCTGGTCCCCCAGGTAGTTCTTGGCGGTCTCCAGCATGGCCTCCTTGGTCTTTTCGCAGGCCTTGGCCCGGCTGAGGCCCACCACGCCGAAGACGTGCTTCATGGCCTCGTAGGCGGCGTCCA
>CAUBHZ010000230.1 GCA_958435885.1 uncultured Intestinimonas sp.
GGGACCTCTGGGCGTGCAGGGCGTCCCCCAGCCCAAGCCCGGCGCGGTGAGCAAGGCGCACGGCGGGGTTCTGTTCCTGGATGAGATCGGCGAGCTGCACCCCATCCAGATGAACAAGCTGCTCAAGGTCCTGGAGGAGAAGCGGGTGCGGCGGCTGGGCGGAAGCCAGGAGATCCCCTTCGATGTGCGGATCGTGGCAGCGGTCAACCAGCCGCCTCTCCAGTTGGTGAAGCAGGGGAAGCTGCGGGAGGACCTGTACTACCGCCTGGGGGTGGTGCGTCTCACCCTGCCCCCTCTGCGGGAGCGGCCGGAGGATATTCCGCTCTTGACCAACTACTTCATCGAGCAGTATAACCGCTCCATGCGTCGGAACGTACGCGGGGTCACCGAGGGTGTGGCCCAGCGGTTTCTGCGTTACAGCTGGCCGGGCAACGTCCGGGAGCTGCGCAACACCGTGGAGAGCGCCTTCGCCGTGACCAAGGGGGACGTGCTCACCGAGGAGGATGTGTCCGGCAGCCTGGGGGCGTGGACCCTGGAGGAGACACCGTCCACCGCCGCTGTGCCCGGTCAGGCGCTGCCGGAGGGTTTCTCCCTTCACCAGGCCGTGGAGCACTACGAGCGGGAGCTGCTCCGGATGGCCATGTCCCAGATGGGTTCCATCTCGGGGGCGGCCCGTCTGCTGGGCATTTCCCGCCAGAATCTGAAGTACAAGCTGCAAAAATTTGACCTGTAAAAAATTTTGCATCTGCAAAAAATTTTGCGTAGTTTATCGGAGATAACGGCATGAAACGGGCTGTCAAAGCTCCCCGCACCGGAAGCGCCCAAAGGGAAAAAGCCGGTGACAGGAGGCTTTGACGGCCTTTTCTTGTCAAAATGTACGATTTGGCACCGGGATTGCTTCTGTATAAACTGTAAAACTTGCCGAAGGGCGGAAAGGGCGAGGGTTTTGAAAAGACTTTGGTACAATGGACGGGTGGTCTCCATGGACAGCCGGATGAGCCGCTGGGAGGCGGTGGGGACCGATGGGGACCGGATCGTCTTTCTGGGGGACAGCACTCAGGCACTGACCATGGATTGGGATGAGAAGCGGGATCTGGAGGGGGCCATGGTGCTGCCCGCCTTCAACGATACCCACATGCACATGCTCTACTACGCCATGTTCCAAAAGAACGTGGCTCTCTTCGGGGTGGACTCCATCGAGACCATCGTGGAGCGGTGCCGGGAGAGGATCGAGAAGAACCATCCCGACTACCTGCTGGGCATGGGCTGGAACCAGGAGACCCTGGCGGAGGGCCGGATGCCCCAGCGGGAGGATATGGACCGCATCTCCACCGAGATCCCGGTGTGTATGCTGCGTGCCTGCGCCCACATCGCCGCCTGCAACAGCGTGATGCTGGAGCGCATCCGTGCCCTCCAGGGGGTGGACCCCGAGACCCTGAGCCATGTGGACTTCATCCACGGCCTGCTGCGGGAGGATGCCATGCGGCTCTACATGGAGGTCTTCCCCAAGGCGGATGACGCCTATGTCCGGGAGCTCATCGAGATCGGCCAGCGGGACCTGAACGCCGCCGGCATCACCTGCGTCCACTCCGACGACCTGAAAGTGATCGCCGGTATGGACCCCGTCCATCTGGTGAAGCTGTTCCGGGACATGGAGGCCCAGGGGCGGCTCACCGTCCGAATTTATGAACAGAGCCTGGTGGACCAGACCGACTTTGACCGTTTTCTCACCGTGCGGGGAGACCCGGAGGACCGGACCAGCCTTTTCCGGGTGGGACCCCGCAAGCTGCTCCAGGACGGCTCCCTGGGGGCAAAGTCCGCCGAGATGATCGACGGCTATGTGGATGACCGGGACAACCACGGCATCCCCATCTACACCGAGGAGGAGCTCTATACCTGGATCAAGGCCGCCCATGACCGGCACATGGATGTGGCGGTCCACGCCATCGGCGACCTGGCCCTGAAGAAGGTGTGCGACGCCATCGAGCGGGCGGAAAAGGAGAACCCCTGGCCCGATCACCGCCACGGCATCGTCCACGCCCAGACCACCACCCCGGACCTCCTCCGGCGGATGAAGGAGCTGGGCCTCCAGGCCTACATCCAGCCCATCTTCATCGACGCGGATATGCACATTATCGAGGAGCGGGTGGGTCCCGAGCACGCAAAGGACTGCTACAACTGGAAGGCCATGGAGGATCTGGGCCTGCGGGTCAGCGGCGGCTCCGACTGCCCGGTGGAGCCTTTCAACGTGCTGGACAACATGCGCGCGGCCATCACCCGGGAGGACCGGACGGGTACCATGACCTACCTGCCCGAGCAGGCCCTGAGCGTGGAGCAGGCCATCCGCCTCTTCACCTCCGACGCGGCCTGGGCCAGCCGGGACGAGGCCGTCCGGGGCACCCTGGAGCCGGGCAAGCTGGCCGACCTGGTGGTGCTGGACAGGGATCTCTTTGAGACGGAGCCCCGGGACTTTCCCAAGGTCCGGGTGCTGGAGACGGTGCTCAATGGCCGGACGGTATACAGCAGTGAGCAGAAATAAGGTAAGAGGGCAGAAGGAGGAGACAGCATGAAGAAGAAAAGCTTTTTTAAGGATATCATCATTGTGGGCCTGGCCCTGTTCGCCACCATGTTCGGAGCGGGCAACCTCATCTTCCCCCCGCAGATCGGCCTGTTCAGCGGTACCCAATGGGGACTGGGCGCTCTGGGTCTGCTGCTGGGCGGCATCGTACTGCCGGTGCTGGCCCTGTGGGCGGTCAACAACGTGGGTGAGAACGCCCAGGACCTGATGGGCCACGTGTCCCCCTGGTGCTATAACGCCTACTATCTGATCGGCTGTACCTTCATCGCCATGGGTTCCACCCTGCCCAGAAGCGCCGCCACTACCCACGAGCTGGCCATCCAGCCTCTGTTCGGCAATGTACCCATCTGGATCACTGTTATCGTGTTCTTTGTCCTGGTGTACTTCTTCGCCTGTGATCCCAATTCCGTCATCGACAAGCTGGGCAAATACATGACGCCCATTCTGGTCGTGCTACTGGCCATCGTGCTCATCAAGGGTGTAATCAGCCCTGTGGGGGAGCCCATCGACACGGGGATTGCAAACCCCTTCGGCGACGCCATCCTCACCGCCTACAACACCGGTGACCTGACGGTGGGCATCATGTTTGCCGGCGTCATCCTGATGGACCTGCGCCGTCGTGGCTACAGCGGCAAGGACAGCAAACGGGGCGGCTTCTTGGCCGGTCTGGTCTCCATCGTGGTGCTCTTCGCCGTCTATGGTACCCTGACCTATATCGGCGCCTGTGCCAGCGCCACCTATCCCCAGGACACCGCCCAGACGGCTCTGCTCTCCGGGATCATCCGGCAGATCATGGGCACCGCCGGCATGGCCTGCCTGGGCTGTGCGGTGGCCCTGGCCTGCCTGACCACCGCCGTGGGCATCGGCACCACCGCCGTCAGCTTTTTCTATGATTTCTTCAAGCAGAAGGTGCCCTATCGGGTACTGATGCTCATCGCCTGCCTGATCGGTGTGTTCATGGGCATCACCGGTGTGCAGAATCTGGTGAACTACGTCACCCCCATCTTCCTGGTGGTCTATCCCGCCTTGATCGTCATGACAGCGCTGGGCCTGCTCAACAACTTCCTCCCGAACGACGGTCCCTATAAGGGCGGCGTGCTGATGGCGGTGGTGGTGAGCCTGGGAGACGCGGTGCTCAGTGTGAACCCCGACATCGGATGGCTGAAAAGCCTGATGTCCTGCTTCCCCTTCTCCGGTCTGGGCTTTGCCTGGGTGGTCCCCACGCTGATCGGTATGATCGCGGGTGCGGTGATCTGCCGGGGCCGTCCCAAGTATCAGCCCGCCAATGCTGGGGAGGAGGCTGCACAGTCCTGAGTCTTACCCTGCGGCACTGCGATAGAGTAAAAAGAA
>CAUBHZ010000231.1 GCA_958435885.1 uncultured Intestinimonas sp.
CATGCTCAACCATCTGTGGGTCCAGCAGAGGGACCAGTATGCCCTGGCCAAGGAGAACATCTCCCTCATCAACCGCAAGTGCCACGACCTCAAGCACCAGATCCAGGCCATGCGCGTCATGTTCTCCGACGAGAAGCGGGAGGCCTACCTCCAGGAGGTGGAGCAGTCGGTGCGCATCTACGAGGTGCTGGCCAAGACCGGCAACGAGGTGCTGGACACGGTGCTCACCGAAAAGAGCCTCTACTGCGAGGCCAACGGCATCCAGGCCCACTGCGTGGCCGACGGGAGCCTCCTCTCCTTCATGGACCCGGTGGACCTCTACACCATCTTCGGCAACGCCCTGGACAACGCCATCGAGAGCGTCCGGGACAACGCCGACCGGGAAAAGCGGATCATCGACGTGCTGGTGCACGCCGAAAAGCAGATGCTGGTCATCCAGATCATCAACCCCGTCTCCCGTCCCCTCCAGTTCGACGAAGAGGGCCTGCCCATGAGCACCAAGGTGCGGGACGGCTACCACGGCTTCGGCCTCCGGAGCATCCGGCACACCGTCAAACGCTACGGCGGCTTCCTCACCGTCAAGGTGGAAAACGGCTGCTTTTACCTCCAGATCCTGCTGCCGATCCAGCGCTGACCCCCACTTCCTGCGGCGGGCGCGACCAACGCGCCCGCCCTTTTTGTCCCGGCGGATACCACCGCTGTTTTTGTGAATATTCCACAAAAACAGCGGGGGTATTTCTGTCTGGTGGGTGACCACTTACGCCGCCTTTCGCGCCACTTATGAAAAGCGTATTGAGATTCCCCTGCGGACTTTGTAAAATCCGTAGGCACTGAAAAATGAAGCACATCCCCGGCCTTCCGGCCGCCGGGATGAGAAAGAGGAGCCTGTCAATGCGAGAGAGCATCAGCTTGAATCGGGAATGGTCCTTCCGCGGCCCCACCGGCGCCGTGGAGACGGTGGACGTGCCCCACACCTGGAACAACGTGGACGGCCAGGACGGCGGCAACGACTACTGGCGGGGGACCTGCACCTACCAAAAGCGCTTTCCCCTGCCCCCCTTCGACCCCGACACCCAGGCGGTCTATCTGGAGTTCCAGGGCGTCAACGCCACCGCTGACGTGACGCTCAACGGCCAGAGCGTCATCCACCACGACGGCGGCTACTCCACCTTCCGGGCCGAGATCACCGCCCTGCTCCAGGAGGAGAACCGGCTGGAGGTGAAGGTGGACAACAGCGTCAACGACCGGGTCTACCCCCAGAAGGCCGACTTCACCTTCTACGGCGGCATCTACCGGGACGTGAAGCTGCTCATCGTCCATAAGACCCACTTCGACCTGGACCACTTCGGCGGTCCCGGCCTCCGGATCACCCCCAAGGTGGACTGCACCGACGGCAGGGTCCGGGTGGAGAGCTGGACCAACACGGCCCATCCCCAGGTCTCCGTCACCCTCACCGACGCCCAGGGCAATGTGGTGGCCCAGGGGGAGGGCACCGACGTGACCCTGGTGATCCGGGACGTTCACCTGTGGGACGGCCTGGACGACCCCTACCTCTACACCGCCACCCTCCGGCTCCTGGAGGACGGCCAGGCGGTGGACGAGATCTCCAGCCCCTTCGGCGTGCGGACCTTCCGCATGGACCCCAAGGAGGGCTTCTTCCTCAACGGCCGGCGCTATCCCCTCCACGGCGTGTCCCGCCACCAGGACCGGAAGGGCCTGGGCAACGCCCTCACCCGGGAACACCACGACGAGGACATGGCCCTCATCCGGGAGATCGGCGCCAACACCATCCGCCTGGCCCACTACCAGCACGACCAGTACTTCTATGACCTGTGCGACCGATACGGCATGATCGTCTGGGCCGAGATCCCCTACATCTCCGAGCACCTGCCCAACGGCCGGGAAAACACCCTCAGCCAGATGCAGGAGCTCATCACCCAGAACTACAACCACCCCTCCATCGTCACCTGGGGCCTGTCCAACGAGATCACCATCTCCACCAGGAAGAAGGCGGACATGCTGGACAACCACCGCCAGCTCAACGACCTGTGCCACCGGATGGACCCCACCCGGCCCACCACCCTGGCCTGCTACGCCGTGTGCGGTCCCTTCAACCGCTCCGCCCACATCTCCGACCTGGTGAGCTGGAACCTGTACCTGGGCTGGTACATCCCCGGTCTCTTCCTCAACGACCTGTGGATCTCCTTCTTCCACCTGGTCTTCCCCAAGCGGTGCCTGGGCTACTCCGAGTACGGCGCCGAGGGCATGCCCAACCTCCACTCCTCCAAGCCCCGGCGGGAGGACCACACCGAGGAATACCAGGCCCACTACCACGAGTACATGCTCCGCTGCTTCCGGCGCCACCCCTACCTGTGGGCCACCCACGTCTGGAACATGTTCGACTTCGCCGCCGACGCCCGGGACCAGGGCGGCGAGCCCGGCATGAACCACAAGGGTCTGGTGACCTTCGACCGCAAGACCAGGAAGGACAGCTTCTACCTCTACAAGGCCCACTGGAGCAAGGAGCCCTTCGTCCACATCTGCTCCCGCCGCTATGTGGACCGCCCCGAGTCCACCACCACCGTCAAGATCTACTCCAACCAGCCCAAGGTGGCCCTCTACGCCAACGGAGCCCTGGTGGGCACATCCGACGGAAAGGACCATATCTTCACCTTCCGGCTCCCGCTCAGCGGCGAGGTACGGCTGGAGGCCGTGGCCGGCGACTGCCGGGACAGCTGCTCCATCCGCAGGGTGTCCGCACCCAACCCCGCCTATCAGCTGCGCAAGGGGATGAACAAGAGCCAAAACTGGGTATAAAGCCGATGGACCCCTCCGTCGGCCCCGAGAGGAGCTGATGCCCACCGCCCCAGCGCGAACCACCCAACGCCCGTAGAAATGAGGAGGATTTCACGTCATGCACAAGAACACAAGAAAAGGGCTATGGCGCGGCGTTGCCAGCCTGACCTGCTTCACCCTGTCCCTGTCCCTGATCCTGGGCAATGTCCTGGAGGCCAACGCCGGAACCATCGACACCTATCTGGGCACCGCCAGTGAGGTGTTCGTCTCCGACAACACCGATGAAAACCCCCTGTACGACAAATTCACGCCCCCCGCCGAGGTCCTCAACGCCGACGGCTCCGGCAACTCCAACGCCCTCATCGAGGCGGCCATCGACCTGGGCCGCCGGGAGGTGGCCGAGGGCAGCGTCCTGCTGAAGAACGAGAACGACACGCTGCCCCTCTCCAGCGGCTCCAACGTGACCCTGCTGGGCATCCGCTCCCACTCCAACCTGCTGGGCTCCAGCTTCGGCGTAAAAGCCCAGGGCGCCTATATCAGCCTGGAGCAGGCCCTGAGCCAGGACACCACCGACTTCGCCAACACCATCGCCTGGTCCGTGGGTTCCCGGGGCGCCGCCCCCGCCGCCACCATCAGCGAGTGGAAGGGCGACGAGTTCGCCTTTGAGGGCGCCGGCTTCAACCTCAACCCCACCATGATCGACATCTACGACAAGCTGGGTGACACCTACATCCACTACGAGAACGAGCCCGCCGCCGAGGTGTACGATCCCGGCGAGCCCTCCGTGGACGAGATCGCCGCCGTGGACCCCGCCTACAAGGACAGCTTCGTCCAGTACGGCGACGCCGCCATCGTGGTCATCGCCCGCCCCAGCTGCGAGCAGGTGGACTATCTGCCCGGCGGCGTGGCCGAGGGCCTGGGCTTCGAGCACGGCGAGCCCCTCTCCCTGACCCAGAATGAGCGGGACGCCATCGCCCTGGCCAAGGAGTGCTCCGACAAGGTCATCGTCCTCCTCCAGAGCTCCTCCTCCGTGGAGATCGGCTCCCTGAAGGACGATCCCGACGTGGACGCCATCCTGTGGATCGGCGCTCCCGGCTGCTACGGCATGCT
>CAUBHZ010000232.1 GCA_958435885.1 uncultured Intestinimonas sp.
AATCTAGTGCATAATCTGGAATTTTATTTCATTGTCTTTTGTCCGCCGCTGTCCGTCCATTGGGTCTATTCAACAAAATGAGTCTTCCATGCAGGGGCATAATCGGTTATAATGTTTCCGAGAGAAAAATCGCGGGCCGCATCCCCCGCGGCCGGGAGGAGGAATCCCATGGAGGAGCTCAGACGCGAAGGGCTGGAATTTGTGCGGCTGTTTCAGAATCTGTACCTGGAACGGCGGGATATTCAGGGCCTTCTGGCCCTCATGGACCCGGAGGTGACCTGGATGGGCAGCGGAGGGATGCTCCACCGGCGCGGCCGGGCGGAGACCGCCGCCGACCTGGAGGCGGAACTGAGAGAATATCCGGGTCCATTCCTTATTACAGAATCCAAAATGGATGCCGTCCCCCTCTCGGCGGACGCCTGCATGGTGACGGGCCGGCTGTGCGCCCGGCCGGTGGAGGGGTCCGACGTGGCCGGCCTGCGCTGCCGGCTCACCCTGGTGTGTGTCCGCCGGGAAGGGAGCATGCGCCTGCTGCACCTGCACATGTCCGCCCCCGACCGGGACCAGGTCTGGGGGGAGCACTACGTCCGGGAGCGCACCCTCCGGGAGCAGGAGGACCTCCGCCGGCGGATCGACCGCGTCCGCAGCCGTCTGGAGGAGCGCAGCCAGGAGCTGGAGGACCTGATGGAGCACATCCCCGGCGGCATGCACCAGTGCCGGACCGACGCCGGCCTCACCTTCCTCAGCGTCAGCCCCAGCTTTCTCAAGCTGTGCGGCTACGACCGGGAGGAGCTGCGCACCCGGTTCCGGGACCGGCTCATGGACCTCATCTGCCCCCAGGACCGGCCCCAGGTCCTCCGGCAGCTCCACGACGCCCTGGAGAACGGGGAGGGGCTGGAGCTGGAGTACCGGCTCCAGCGGGGAGACGGCCAGACGGTGTGGCTGCTGTCCCGGGGGACGGTGCACACCGGCCCGGACGGCCAGGAGAGCATCTACAGCGTGGTGCTGGACGTCACCCGCCGCAAGCACATGGAGGAGGACCTGCGGTTGTCCCTGGAGCGCCACCGCATCATCATGGACCAGTCCACCGACGTGATCTTCGAGTGGGACATCCTTCAGGACCGCCTCTACTTCTCGTCCAACTGGGAGAAGAAGTTCGGCTACACCCCCATCCGGGACCACGTCTCCCAGCGGCTGCCCGACTCCATCCACATCCACCCCGACGACCGGCCTCTCCTGGTGGCCGCCGTGGACAGCCTCACCACCGGCACCCCCTGTGCCGAGCTGGAGCTGCGGCTCCAGGGCCGGGGCGACCGGTACTTCTGGTGCCGCATCCGGGCCACGGTGCAGAATGACGCCGGGGGCAGGCCCATCAAGGCGGTAGGCGTCATCGCCGACATCGACGCCGACAAGCGCCACCAGCAGCAGCTCATGGACCAGGCCTCCAAGGACGCCCTCACCGGGCTCCTCAACCGCTCCACCCTCCAGGCCCGGGTGGAGGCCCACCTGATGGAGAGCATTGGTCCCCACGCCCTCATGATTATGGACCTGGACGGCTTCAAGTCCATCAACGACTGTTTTGGCCACATGTGCGGGGACGCCGTCCTCTCCGACGCCGCCGCCGCCCTGCGCCGGGTCTTCCGCCGGGGCGACATCCTGGGCCGCATCGGCGGCGACGAGTTTCTGATCTTCCTCCCCGACGTGGGCAGCCGGGAGACCGCCGCCCGGAAGGCCGGGGAGCTGCTGGCCGCCATCTCGGGCATCCTGGTCAACGACACCGCCCGGCTCTCCTGCAGCGTGGGGGTGGCCATGGCTCCCGCCGACGCCGCCGACTACGACCAGCTCTACCAGATGGCCGACCAGGCTCTCTACCAGGTGAAAAAGACGGGGAAGGGGAGCTTCGCCTTCTCCCAGGGCGGCGGTCAGGCTCCGACGCCCCAGGCTCCCGCCGCCTCCGCCGTCAACCTCACCATCGACTCCGAGGTGGGCGCCCTGGACCAGGTCCTCTCCCAGTACGCTATGCGCATGCTCTACACCTCCTCCGACATCCACACCTCCATCCGCAAGATGCTGGAGATCGCCGGCCGGGCCTGCGACGTCAGCCGGGCCTACATCTTTGAGAACGCCCCCGACGGCAAGTCCTGCCGCAACACCTTCGAGTGGTGCGCCGAGGGGGTGGAGCCCCAGATCCACAACCTCCAGCACTGCGTCTACGCGGACATGGTGGACTATCCCAAGAATTTTGACGAGAACGGCGTTTTCTGCTGCCGGGACATCCGGGACCTCCCGCCGGAGAACTACCATGACCTGGCTCCCCAGGGCATCGTGTCCATGCTCCAGTGCTCCATCCGGGACGAGGGCAGGATGATCGGCTTTGTGGGCTTTGACGAGTGCCGGGCCAACCGGGCGTGGACCGACAGCCAGGCCCGGGCCCTCACGCTGGTGGCCAGCCTCCTGAGCAACCAGCTGGTGAAGGAGCGGCTCAAGGAGCGGCTGGCCCTGGTGGAGCAGGAGCTGGCCCAGTGCCAGGCCGGCGCCCAGGCGTGACCATCTGTCCATCCATTCGGACCGTCTGTCCCTTTTTCGTGGACAGGCGGTCCTCTTTTTCGTATACTGAGGGCGAAAGGAGGGTGCTTCCATGGACGTAAAGGTACGGATCGATCCCGCCGCCCCAGGCCTTTCGGTGACCATCACCGCCCCCGCCATGACCGGCGAGGTCCGTACCCTGGCTGCCCGGCTCTCCCATCAGGACGCCCTCCTCATGGCCTGGGACGGAGAGACCGCCGTCCCCCTCCGTGGGGAGGACATCCTCCGCTGCTACGGGGAGGACAAGGGGGTGAGGGTCCAGACCGAATCCGGGTCCTACGACCTGCGGGAGCGGCTCTACGAGCTGGAGGGCAGGCTGGACCGGCACACCTTCGTGCGCATCTCCCACTCGGAGATCGTCAACCTGAAAAAGGTCACCGCCCTGGACCTCTCCCTCACCGGCACCATCCGCATGACCCTGGCCGGGGACACGGTGTGCTACGTCTCCCGGCGGTACGTCAAGAAGATCAAAGAGGCTTTGGGCCTCTGAAAGGAGGGATCACCGTGCTCTTTCCGAACAAAAAGCAGGCCCTGAGGCGGGGCCTGGCCGGCGGCGTCCTGGGGCTGGCCGGCTGCCTGCTCCTGGCCTTCCTCACCCAGCCCGGCGCCCTGTTTGGCCGCTCCTTGAGCCTGGACTTCACCTTCTGCTACAATGCCCACGTGCCGGAGGCCCTGGGGGCGGCGCTGGGCCTCCTCCTCTGGTTCGCCTTCGGCGCCGAGATCGGCGTGGCCACCCTCCCCTTCGCCGACGACGGCCCCGCCCTGGTCCGCCGCACCCTCCTCCACTTCGCCGCCATGGCCGTCACCCTCTCCTCGTGGCTCCTCCTCAATTTCGGCCTCCGGGAGCTTCCCTTTTTCCTCCTGCTGCTGGCCCTGGTCTACCTACTGATCTGGCTGGGGCGCTGGGTGGGCTGGTACGCAGAGGTGGCCGCCATCAGGGAAAGGCTGGGTCTCTCCCCGGGCCCCTCCCCCCTGAAGTGGAAGGAGACCCTGCCCTATGCCCCCTTCGCCCTCTTCCTCTGCCTCCTGCTCCCCGCCGGGCTGTCCCTCTTCGACGCCCCCGACGTGCCGGTGCTCACCGGTCTTGTCTACCTCTACCTGCTCCTCCCCGCGGGCAGCTTTTGCTCCGGCCTCTCCCTGGCCCGGCGGCAGGGCTTCTGCCCCCTCTACCCCCTGCTGTGCGCCCTCTGCTTCCTGGCCGCCGTCTCCCTGGTCTACAACACCAGCGCCCTCCCCTTCTGCGCCGTGGCCTTCTGCGCCGCGCTGCTGGGAGAGCTGATCGGATGGCTGCTGGGTCGAAGGCGGCGTCATTCGGCTCCG
>CAUBHZ010000233.1 GCA_958435885.1 uncultured Intestinimonas sp.
GACGCCCAGGCCGGATATATATCTTGTGCCGGCCCCGTTGTCCCTAACAATATGGTGTATTTCCCCTTTTTTGTCAATGGTACGCCGCCGAACTGGCCGTCCGGCAGCGGAATTTTTTCCAGATCTGGATCACTGTTGTCGAATTTTGAAGGGAGGTCCCCCATTATGTCCATGACCAACAAGCTGGCGCTGGCCAAACGCCGCTGCGGTCTCACCAGCGCCGCCCTCTCCCGCCGCTCCGGCGTGCCCCTGAGCACGGTGAACAAGATCCTCTCCGGTCAGACCGTCCACCCGGCTCCCCAGGCCCTGGAGCGGCTGTGCCGGGCGCTGGACATCTCCGTGGCCTACCTGCTGGACGATACCGTTCCCGACGAGCTCTACCTCAGCGCTCAGTGCGAGGGCGGCGGCCCGCGCTATCTCTCCCGGCAGGAGTGGGAGCTGGTCCGGGACTACGGCGTGCTCACCGTCCAGGGCCGGCAGATGGTGGACGCCCTGCTGGGGATGCTGCTGGCCCTGTCCCCCCTTCCCCTGCCCACCGGCCGCCGGCGGCTCCTCCTCTATCTCCAGCCCGTCGCCCAGGGCCAGCGGGGCGCTCTCATGGACAGCTTCGAGTTCGGCGTACTGGACGTGCCCGCCGACTCCGTCACCGAGGGCGCCGACTTTGCCGTCCTCCTCACCGACGGCTCCATGGCACCGGTCTACACCCCCGGCACCATGCTGGCCGTGAAGCGAGGGCCGGTGGCCGCCAATCAGCTGGGCCTCTTCCTCCTCAACCGGGAGCTCTTCCCCCGCAAGCTCTCCCGCTCCCCCGGCCGCACCAAACTGGTGGCCATCAACATCTCCTATAAGGACGTCCCCGTCCAGCCGGAAGACGAACTCTCCTGCATAGGCGCCATCCTGGGCGCCGTCCGGGACTACATCCGCCTCTCCAGAGGAGGCGTCCTTTCCCCCACCGGAGCCGATTTTCTGTACCCGCAACGGCCCAAACTGTGATATACTGCTCTCGAACCTCTTTTCAGAAAGGAGGGGTATCCCTTGCCCCAGCTTCCAGCCGGACTTCAGGATCTGGTCAGCGGTCTGGCCGCCTTCCTGGCCGACCACGCCGCCGTCATGGCGTGGTACACCGCCGTGGTGCGGTTCCTTTTCCCCGTCCTGGCCATCCTTATCCTCATCCGCAGCATCCGGTCCCTCCTCACCGTGCCCCACGTGCCGGAGGTGTGGGCCTACCTCACCCTGCCCAACGGCCTCTCCGAGCCTCTCACCCACTGGGAAAACTTCCTGGGCCGCTCCAACGCCTGCGACGTGATTCTGGGCTATCCCACCGTCTCCCGCCAGCACGCCGCCCTCATCCGGGCGGAAAACGACAGCTGGACCATCTATGACTTGGGCTCCAAGGGGGGCGTCACCATCAACGGCAAGCCGGTGGCCGAGGCCGCCCCGGTGGCCTACGGCGACGTGGTGGCCCTGGGTGGCGTGGAGACCGTCCTCCTCCCCGTCCCCCCCGAGGAGCGGGAAAAGCGCCGGGAGAAGCGCCGGGCCGAGGAGCGCCCCGTCTCCCCCTGGGTGGGTCTCTTCTTCCTCACGGTCTTCCAGGTCCTCACCGCCGTGCAGCTCATGGCCGCCGCCGGAGACGACCTCCCCGCCGCGGTGCCCGGCGCCTTCCTCTGCCTCATCGCCGTCATGTGGGGCTACTTCCTGGCCATGCGGGCCATCCACCGGGTGGGCTTCGAGATGGAGACCATCGCCTTCTTCCTCTCTACCCTCTCCCTGGCCGTCACCGCCTCCTCCGCCCCCTCCGCCCTCTTCAAGCAGCTGCTGGCCCTGCTGCTGGGCCTCTTCCTCTTCGTGGTGCTGGGGATTTTCCTCCGGGACCTGAACCGGGTAAAGGCCATCCGCTGGCTCATGGCCGCCGGGGCCATCGGCCTGCTGGGCCTCACCCTGGTGCTGGGCTTTCTGGGCCTGAGCCAGAGCAAGTACGGCGCCCTCAACTGGGTCACCCTCGGTCCCCTCTCCTTCCAGCCCTCGGAGCTGGCCAAGATCTGCTACATCTTCGCCGGCTCCGCCACCCTGGAGCGGCTCTTCCGCAAGCGGAACCTGGGCCTCTTCATGGTCCTCACCGCTGTGTGTCTGGGCTGCCTGGCCCTCATGAGCGACTTCGGCACCGCCGCCATCTTCTTCATCACCTTCCTGGTCATCGCCTACCTTCGCTCCGGCGACTGGGCCACCCTGGCCCTCATCTGCGGCGGCGCCGTCTTCGGCGTGGTCATCCTCCTCACCTTCAAGCCCTACATCCTCAGCCGCTTCGCCACCTGGGGCCACGCCTGGGAGCAGGCCTCCTCCGGCGGCTTCCAGCAGGTGCGCACCATGTCGGCCGCCGCCTCCGGCGGCCTGGTGGGGGTGGGTGCCGGGGAGGGCTGGCTCCAAAACGTGGCCGCCGGCGACACCGACCTGGTCTTCGGCATGCTGTGCGAGGAGTGGGGCCTCATCATCGCCGCCCTGGCCGTGCTGTGCGTGGTCACCCTGGCCGTCTTCGCCGTCCGGTCCTGCCGGTCCGGCCGGTCCAGCTTCTACACCATCGCCGCCTGCGCCGCCACCTCCCTGCTGGTCTTCCAGACCTGCCTCAACGTCTTCGGCGCCGTGGACCTCCTCCCCCTCACCGGCGTCACCTTCCCCTTCGTCTCCAACGGCGGCTCCGCCATGCTCTCGTCCTGGGGCCTGCTGGCCTTCCTGAAGGCCACCGACACCCGACAGAACGCCAGCTTCGCCATCCGCCTCCCCTCCCGTCAGGAGAAGGAGTCCGTCTACTTCCCCCGAGAGGACCACAAGGAGGTGAACGGCGATGCGTAAGATCGAAAAGCGGGCCATGGTCTGCCTCCTGCTGGCCGCCGCCCTGACCTTCGGCCTGGTGGTCTTCGGCTTCCGCTTCTTCCTGAACGGCGGGCGCTGGGTCTCCTTTGCCGCCAACCGCCACCTCTACAACAGCCAGGGCCAGCTCTCGGTGGGCCGGGTACTGGACCGGGACGGCGACGTCCTCTCCTGGGTGGACGAGAACGGGAACCGGGCCTACTACGACAACGCCACCGTCCGGAAGGCCACCCTCCACGTGGTGGGGGACGCCCAGGGCAGGATCGGCTCCGGCGCCCTGGTGGCCTTCGCCGACAAGCTCTCGGGCTACAACCTCCTCACCGGGGCCTACAGCCCCATGGGGGCGGGCAACGACCTCTACCTCACCATCGATGCCCGGCTCAACTACGAGGCCTACACCGCCATGAACGGGAAAAAGGGGGCGGTGGCCGTCTACAACTACAAGACCGGCGAGATCCTGTGCCTCTTCTCCTCCCCCACCTTTGACCCGGAATCTCCCCCCGACATTCAGGAGGGGGACACCACCTACGACGGCGTCTACCTCAACCGGGCCCTCTCCTCCACCTTCGTCCCCGGCTCGGTCTTCAAGACGGTCACCCTGGCCGCCGCCATCGAGAACATCCCCGACCTCTTCAGCCGCACCTTCACCTGCACCGGCTCCTGCCAGGTGGGGGACGACGTGGTGACCTGCCCCTCCGCCCACGGTGAGATGGACATTTACAGCGCCTTCGCAAAATCCTGCAACGGCGTCTTTGCCCAGTTGGCGGTGGAGCTGGGGCCCGAGGTCATGGCCGCCTACACCGAGAAGGCGGGGCTCACCGACCGGTACAGCGTCAGCGGCCTCAAGACCGCCGCCGGCAGCTTCCAGTTCTCCGGCGCCTCCCAGAATCAGCTGGGCTGGGCCGGCGTGGGACAGTTCAACGACCTGGTCAACCCCACGTCGCTGATGGTCTATATGGGTGCCATCGCCAACGGCGGCAAGGCCGCCGTCCCCCAGCTGGTCCTCAAGACGGTGGGCC
>CAUBHZ010000234.1 GCA_958435885.1 uncultured Intestinimonas sp.
GACGTCCCAGACGTGGTCGTAGTTGGGCAGAGCCGCCTTCAGCTTCTCCCGCAGCTCCTCCATCTCCGACCGGGCGCCGCCGTTGGCCACCGCGATGTTGTACTTTTTGTGGCTGCCGCAGGCCTTCACCGTCAGGTCCACCAGCTTGTCCATGACCTGCTTCCGGCCACGGACCTTGGCCACGGACTGGAGCTGGCCGTCGGTGGCGAAGGTGATGATGGGCTTAATCTGGAGCATGGTGCCCGCCATGGCCGCCACCTTGCCGATGCGTCCCCCCTTCTGGAGGTACTCCAGGGTATCCACCGAGAAGAAGGGGGTGGTGCCCTGGATGAGCTGGGGCACCCGCTTCTTGGTGAGCTCCCGCCAGGAGGCACCCCCCCGCAGGTCCTCTGCCAGCTGCAGCATGGTGATGCCGATGCCCAGAGAGCCGCTCACCGAGTCATAGACCTTGATCTCCAGGTCCTTCCGCTCCTCGGCCATGAGACGCACCATGTTGTAGGTGCCCGAGAGTCCCCCGGAGAGCATCACCGCGATGACCCCGTCATAGCCCTGCTCGGCGATGCGGTCAAAGGCCGCCGAAATGTCCTCCCCCGTGGGCAGGGAGGTCTTGGGCAGCTCACCCCGCTTCAGCCGGGCATAGACGTCGGCGGCGTGGATGTCCACGCCGTCCCGGTACTCCCCGTCGGCACAGCGGATGCGCAGGGGGACCACGTGGATGCGGTTCTCCTCCGCCGCCCGGGCGGACAGATCGGCACAGGAGTCGGTGAGCAGGGCGATCTTACGAGGGGCCATTCAGACATCATCTCCATCTGTTGACAGGGCTCTCGCCCCGGATATATAATCAGCTGTACAGAGCATCACATAACGCTGTTATGCTATTATTATAGGCTATCCCATTTTCCTTGTCAACGGGGAGAAAGGAGGCTCACAGATGGAATACGCCCAGCGGAGAAAGCTCCAGGGCCAGGAGACGGAGCGAAAGATCCTGTACGCCGCCCTGGACCTCATGCGGGAGCGGGGCTTTGACAAGGTGTCCGTCCGGGACATCTGCAAGGCCGCCGGCATCACCACCGGTGCCTTTTACCATCACTTTTCCTCCAAGGAGGCCCTGCTGGAGCACGGCTTCGCCCCTCTGGACGACTACATGCGCTCCGCCCTGGAGGACGGCGGGGAGGAGAGCCCCGACCGGCGGCTGTGGCGCCTCCTGTCGGCCTACGGCCGGTTCATGGAGCACAGCGGCGAGCTCATCGGCCGCTACTACCAGCGGCGCATCGCCGAGCCGGGCACCAAGAGCATGGACCCCAGCCGGTTTACCTACCGGGCCATGGTGGAGTGCTTCCGCCAGGCGGAGAAGGAGGGCATCCTGGCTCCCGGCCACTCCCCCGAGTGGATTGCCGACTTCTGCTTCCGCCACTTCCGCGGTGTGGTGGTGGACTGGGTCCTGGACGGCTACTCCTACCCCCTCCTCCCCAGGATGGAGGAGGACTACCAGCTCTTCGTCACCCTGTTCCACGCCTGAGCGAAACAGCAAAATGGGGACTCTGACACCATCAGAGTCCCCATTTTTTCAAAACCATTCGTAATTTTTCTATTGTATTGTCCTCCGGGTATTTAGAAATGTAGGCTTTCAGGGCATCCAGGGCGGTTCGGATGGCCACGCCCCGAAGGCCCATGGCGTACAGCTCCCCGCCGGTGAGGGCGGGCACCGGCGACCGCTCCGCCAGCACCGCCCGGCGGAGCCGCCGCTCCACCGGCAGGGTTGTGATGTCCAGGCCCGTCTTTTGACAAAAGCCCCGCCACCGCTCCTCCGGCGTGGCGGGGAGGGCGGCCAGACCGGTCAGGTCCACCTGCCGGGCTGGAGCGCCGAAACGGGTGAGCATCCCTAGCTCCACCGGCAAGGCACACAGCTCCGGCCTGGGCGAGAGGAGGGTCTTTTCCAGCTCCGCCCGGACCCGCTCGCCGGACACCCGGTCCAGCCCTGCCGCCTCCCGCCGGAGGGCGGCGGCGGTCCCCTCCTCTATGGTGAAGCCCAGCTGGGCGGCAAAGCGCACTGCCCGGAGCATCCGCAGGGCGTCCTCCCGGAACCGCCGCTCCGGGTCTCCCACGCAGCGGATCAGTCCGGCCTTCAGGTCGGCCTGCCCGCCGAAGGGGTCGGCCACTGTGCCGTCGGGCAGGAGGGCCATGGCGTTGATGGTAAAGTCCCGCCGGGCCAGGTCTTCAGTGAGCCCCACCCCGAAGACCACCCGGTCAGGCCGGCGGCCGTCGGAATAGCCCTCCTCCCGGCGGAAGGCGGTGACCTCCAGGGACATGCCCTCCAAAAGCACCGTCACGGTGCCGTGGCGGAGACCGGTGGGGACGGTGCGTGCAAAGAGGGCCTGGACGGTCTCCGGACGGGCCGAGGTGGCCACGTCCCAGTCCCCCGGCGTCCGCCCCAGCAGGCTGTCCCGGACGCAGCCACCCACAGGGCAGGCCGTCTCCCCCGCCGCCCACAGGGTCTCACAGCAGGTCCGCACCGGCCCCGGCACCTGTCCCCAGTCCATTTTATCTCCTCCCAGGTATCTTTTCCTTGCCTCACGCCTATAATGGCTGTATAATGAAGGGTGCGAAACAAAGGCCCTCAGCCCTTGGCCCCCAACGGCCGGGACCGAATGGGCCGTTTTTGCGGGCGGTCGGGTCCCCAGCCCTCTTTTCCCTCGATACGCCCCATTATAATCTACCGAAAAGGGTGTGTAAACCCATGACTGATCTGGATATCCGTCCCTACATCGCCCCCGGACGCCGGGCCCACCTCATCGGCATCGGCGGCGTCTCCATGGCGCCTCTGGCCGAGGTCCTCCACGGCGCCGGCATGGTCATCACCGGTTCCGACATGCGGGAGGGTCCCGCGGTGGATCACCTGCGGAGCCTGGGCATCGCCATCCACATCGGCCACCGGGCCGAGAACCTGGGCCAGGCCGAACTGGTCATCCGCACCGCCGCCGTCCACGACAACAACCCGGAGATCGCCGCCGCCCACGCCGCAGGCATCCCCGTCTTTGAGCGGGCCCAGGCCTGGGGCGCCATCATGCGGGGCTACAAGCACGCCCTGTGCATCTCCGGCACCCACGGAAAGACCACCACCACCTCCATGTGCACCCACATCATCATGGCCGCCGGGCTGGACCCCACGGTGATGATCGGCGGCACCCTGCCCCTGCTGGGGGCCGGCCACCGGGTGGGCAAGGGGGACACCATCATCCTGGAGAGCTGCGAGTACTGCAACTCCTTCCTCTCCTTCTTCCCCACCATCGCCGTCATCCTGAACATCGAGGCCGACCACCTGGACTTCTTCAAGGACCTGGACGACGTGGAACACTCCTTCCGCCGCTTCGCCGACCTGGTGCCCGAGGGCGGCCGGATCATCGCCAACCGGGACGACGCCAACACCATGCACACCCTGGCCGGTGAGACCCGCCCCGTCACCACCTTTGGTCTGGAGGAGGGCGACGTCCACGCCGCCAACCTCACCTGGACCGACGGCCTGCCCACCTTTGACGTCATCTACCGGGATGCCGTCTACGCCCACGTGTCCCTGTCCATCCCCGGCCTCCACAACGTGAAGAACGCCCTGGCGGCGGCGGCCTCCGCCATCGCCCTGGGCGTGCCCGGCGAGGCGGTGGAACGTGGCCTGGCCCAGTTCCGGGGCGCCGGGCGCCGGTTCGAGCACAAGGGCACCTACCACGGCGCCGAGGTCTATGACGACTACGCCCACCATCCCGGCGAGCTCAAGGCCCTGCTGGACACCGCCTGCACCCTGGGCTACAAGCGGGTCATCTGTGCCTTCCAGCCCCACACCTACTCCCGGACCAAGG
>CAUBHZ010000235.1 GCA_958435885.1 uncultured Intestinimonas sp.
CCCAGCCAGGCGTCGGCGTAGGCCTGGGCGGTGGAGCCGATGTCCCCCCGCTTGATGTCGGCGATGACGAAGAGGCCCTGCTCCTTGGCGTAGGCGATGGTCTTCTCCATGACGGCCAGGCCCTGCCAGCCCAGCCGCTCATAGTATGCCGCCTGGGGCTTCACGGCGGGGACCACGTCCTTGAGGGCGTCGATGAGGCCCTTGTTGAACTGCCACACCGCCTCGGCGGCACCGGCCAGGGTCTCGCCGTGCTCGGCGTAGGCGGCCTTCAGGATGTGGGGCGGGATCTGCTCCGGCTTGGGGTCCAGACCGGCCACGGTGGGATTCTTCTTTGCGATGATCTTCTCCTGCAGTACGTCAAACGACATCTTCATGTCCTCCCTTATCGATCTTCGTAGACGATCTTCCCGCCCACGATGGTGTATTTCACTTTGCCCTTCAGCTCCCGGCCGGCGAAGGGGGTGTTGCGCCCCTTGGAGGCGAACTGCTCCGGGTCCACCGTCCAGGCCTCGTTGGGGTCGAAGACGGTGAAGTCGGCCTCGCCCCCCAGGCTCAGCCGGCCCTTGGGGATGCCCAGGATACAGGCCGGGTTGAAGGTCATTTTTTTCAGGATGTCGGAGAGGTCCATCTCCCCGGTGTGGTAGAGGGCGGTGAGGGTGGCCGCCAGGGAGGTCTCCAAGCCCACCATGCCGCTGGGCGCCTCGGCCAGGGGCTTGGCCTTCTCCTCGGCGGAGTGGGGGGCGTGGTCGGTGGCGATGGCGTCGATGGTGCCGTCCTTGAGGCCGGCGATGATGGCCTCCACGTCCTGCCTGGTCCGCAGGGGTGGATTGACCCGGGCCATGGAGCCCTGGGTGAGGACCTCGTCCTCGGTGAAGGTGAAGTACTGGGGGCAGGTCTCACAGGTGATGTGGACGCCCTTCTTCTTGAACTGCCGGACGATGTCCACGCTGCCGGCGGTGGAGATGTGGCAGATGTGGACGGCGGCCCCCGTCTCCTCGGAGAGCATGGCGTCCCGCATGACCATCAGCTCCTCGGCGATGGCGGGGCGGCCCGGGAGATCCAGGGCCCGGGAGACCCGGCCCTCGTTGACGGCGTAGTTGCACACCATGTCGGCGTCCTCGCAGTGGGAGAGGATGGTGAGCCCCAGCCGCTTGGCACGGATGAGGGCATCCCGCATGAGGTTGGCGTTCTGGATGGGCACGCCGTCGTCAGAGAGGGCCACCGCCCCGGCCTCCTTCAGGGCCTGGGCGTCAGTGAGTGCCTCCCCCTTCTCCCCCATGGTGACGGCGCCGATGGGCCACACCCGCACCCCGCAGGACTCGGCGGCCCGGCGGAGGATGTAGCGCACCTGCTCGGGGCTGTCCACGGCGGGCTTGGTGTTGGGCATGCAGGCCACGGAGGTGATGCCTCCCCGGGCGGCGGCGGCGGTGCCGGTGGTGATGTCCTCCTTGTACTCCAGGCCGGGCTCCCGCAGGTGGACGTGCATGTCCACCAGACCGGCGCACACGGTGAGGCCCCGGGCGTCGATGATCTGAGCGTCCCGCTCCCGGAGGTCGCTGCCGATCACAGCCAGTTTTCCATCCTCGATGAGGATGTCCATGACGCCGCCGATCCCCCCCACGGGGTCCACCAGACGGCCTTTTTGGATGAGAAGCTTCACGTCACTGCTCCTTTCCGTTATTGGACACAACAAGAGAGGGACCGGGCGGCCCGCTCCCCTGGGAAGGTTCTTCCGGCGGCGGGACTCTTTTTCCCTTTTTCGCCGATACGGTTCAATTATAGAAGATGTGTCTGCGTTTGGCAATGGATTTTTCGTGAATCCTGGGCACAATAAGCTCGGACCTTGTCCAGAAGGAGGAATCAAACATGGAGAGCAAGCACATGATGCGCAACATCGGCATCGGCATGGCTGCCGGCGCTGCCCTGGGGATGCTGATGGCCCCGCAGAAGAAAACTCTGAAGGCC
Organism: uncultured Intestinimonas sp.; assembly: GCA_958435885.1. The sequence continues at coordinate 1,966 of CAUBHZ010000235.1, forward strand.
ACGGCCAAAAAGGCCATGCGGGCCATGGAGGACGCCGCCGAGAACATGACCCAGAGCATGGGCATGTGACCCTCTCCCCCCACCGTTCCATACGGTGGGGGGAGCGTCTTTTTCCCGCCCCTGCGGCCACGCCACGAGCCGGCACCACCCGAGCGGGCGGGGCGTGGGAGACGGACCGGCAGCCGGCGAGTTTTGGGCGTCCGGGCGCCCCCCGCAAGGCGACCGAGCGCCCAACTGTTTGAGCCGGCAACGGGCCGGCCCCCACCCCCGCCGCCGCAGCAGCACCGCCCACCGAAAGCAGAGCGCATCGAAGGCAGAGGAGGGCCACGAGAGGGAGGCCGGCGGCGGCGGCAGCCCAAGGGGGCGACCAGCCCCCGCAGCCTGGCCCGGCACCTGAAGGACGAGGCCAGGCCCAGGACGACCACAACGAAGCCACGAGAGCCGGGCCAGGGCCGCCACGGCCGGGCACGCCGGCGCCCCGGCAAGCAACCAGGCCGGCGAGGGCGGGCACCGCTAAAACCCAGTCGTGACGCCCACCGGCTGCCGGCAAGCGGCACACGGCCCGTCACGGCCCCACGGCGCCACGATCAGGATCACGCCGGTGCCTGGCCTCCACCTCTGAGCATGCCCGCTCCAGGGCTGAGCATACGAACCGGTACACGGACTCCCCTTCCAGCTTTGCGCATGCCCGGCACCGGTCTGCCTGGTGCTTGGGCAGCCTGGCACCCACCAGGCGGCGGCGCCTCCGGTCCGTCTGAGCATCACTTTTGTGCCTGGCCTCCGTCCTGGCCCTGGCAACGGCCATGCTTATGAGCTGCTCAATGATGCTCACGCCCTTCCCTCCAGGAATGCCCCTGGCCGTGAGCATAGCCGCCTCCAGCGCCTCCCGCTCGGCGGTGCTCATGGCCGCTATCCCGGCCTTGAAGCGCTCCAATCTGGCTTCTTCCCTGGTCAATCCGCCCCCTCCTTCCGTCGGTACGTCAGTTTCCCGGAATATGAAAAACTGGCGGTTTTCCACAACATCTTGCACACCTTCCGTTTATCGAACACATGTTCTAGTATCTCCCCGCAGAATTGGGGGGAGGGGCTTATGGCCCCTCCTTCCCCCAGGGATTCCAGTCTGGAGCGTAGTAGTCAGCCAGGTATTCGGTGATCGCCTGCTCCATGTCGGCCTGGGTCATCTCCACGCCCCGGAGGTCGATGCCGTGGGCCAGGGCGTGGCAGTCGGCGCACAGACAGATGAGGTTCTGGATGTTGTCCGTGCCGCCCAGGGACCGCTTGACGCAGTGGTGGACCTGGAGATACTTGGTGGAGTCGCACAGGGCGCAGGCGTAGCCGTCCCGGGCATAGACCGCCCGGCGGGTCTTCTTGCTGATGTTGGCTGAAATCATACGGGATGCCTCCTTTCGATATACCTCATCGGGAGCACGGCTGTCAAGGCCGGGCCTCTGGCCCGCTCGCCTTGGCCTTGACTGCCGTGCTATCCTCCCACCCATCGAAAGGAGGCGGCCCGGATGCAGGCCAACAGCAGCCCCGCCGGCGGACTGCCCGGGAGGGCGGCTCCAGGGCCTCCAGGCGGTCCCAGGGCGGCCAGGGACAGGCGCCGGGTCTGGCACCCTGGCCCACGGCGGCGGCCTGTACGGCGGCGCCCAGGCCGGCACGGAGCAGGCCGGGACCACGTCGGCGGCGAAACATCATCATGGGCGGCTGTAAGCCGGCCATGGGTCCCCCGCCCCTGCGGTCACCCTGCCGCAACCTCTCCGTACAGGGCCGCAGCAGATAACGGCTCCAGTCTTCCCTGGCCGCTTGTCGGCCATGCCGCATGTGGCTGAAGGCCACGGCCAAAAAGGCCATGCGGGCCATGGAGGACGCCGCCGAGAACA
>CAUBHZ010000236.1 GCA_958435885.1 uncultured Intestinimonas sp.
CCCAAAAAGAAAAGAAAACCGGCGTAGCCTAAACTACGCCGATTCTCTCACATAAGTGTTTTCTTACGTCACCGCCCCTTTGGGCGGCATTTTTTTATGCTTTGGCGGCGTAGAATGAAAATCTGCACAAATAGATTGCCGAAATCAGGGGGATATGTTATAATAAATTACCATTAAAATGGGGTGGTATACATGGTCTGAGTGGAGAGAGCGATGGCTTTGTTTGATCCATAGTAGGAGTGTGCCGTAAAAAGGAGGCGGCAGACCATGTGGGAACGGATGGCATTTGATTCGATCCTCGGTATGATATTTGGGGAAGGCTTCAACTATGCGACCCGAAATATGCGGAAGGCCAAGCGGAACGCCATTGTGGCGGGGATGTTGATCTGGGTGGGCATCTGGATGCTGTGCCTGCTGGGTGAGAGACTGATCCCGCCCCTGCAGGCGCTGCGGCAGTGCTTTGATGAACGGACCTGGCTTTTGGGCAAGTCTGTGGTGTGGCTGTTGGCTCTGCCGGTGGGCTTCCCCGTGGGCAGCGTCATCGCCTACCGGCACCTGAAGCGGAAAGCAGAGCGGGCGGAGGCGGCGGGCCTGGACCCGGAGACCGGCCTGCCGGTGGGCACGGTATCGGACCCGGTGCAGGTCCGGGCAAAGCGCATCCGGCACCGGTATGAGGTGCTCGTCGCGGTTTTGCTGTGGGTCTGGTACTGGTTTTTCTCCCCTGTGCGCGGCTGGCTCGAGCAGGGTGGGCAGGAGCGTCTCGGCCTGACCATGGGCCTGCTGGCGCTGTGGCTTCTCCTGGCCGGCCTGCTTGGGGGCGTCGGGGGACGGCTCGTCTACCGCTGGGCGGAGCGCCGCCTCCGGCGTGGGAGCTGAGCCCGGCTGGAGGGTCGTCGCCCATATTGAATCGGAAATCTGTAAAAGACAGAAAACCGTCTGGACCGGCGGTTTTTTGCTTTTACGGGGCCTTACAGCAGATCGCTCCAGGGCACGGCGGAGGCATTGAAGGTGCTGTAGCTCTGGGCGAGGAGGCTGGTCATATACTGGACCTTCTCCCGCAGGACGGTGCCGCCGCCGTTCACCAGGGCGCGGACGGCATCGGTGTCGTGCCAGAGGAAGGCCCAGGTCTCGGCCCAGTCCTCGGGGCGGGAGCTCATGGCATAGGAGGAGACATAGTCGGAGGCGCCCGCCCGGGCGTTCATGGACTCCCAACGGTCGCACACGGTGGACCAGCCCCCCTGGATGGCGGCGGAGCTCATGACCATGTGGCCCATCTCATGGCTGTAATACTGGGCCTCACCCACGCCGGTGTAGAAGATCTGGTCCACCTTCACTGCGTCGTCGGAGTAGTCGTACACGTGGACGCCGTAGGAGGTGTAGCCGGGGAAGGTGTAGGGACAGAGGATGATCTCGGTGGAGTGGCTGCCCTTCTTGGACTCCAGCTCCCGCAGGAAGCCGTCGGGGTAGCGGTCATAGGCCGACTTCATCTTCTGGAGCTCGGTCAGCACCAGCTGGAAATAGGTGGCGTCGATGGTGATGTCGTTGAAGCTCTCGTGGGAGAGGAGGCCGTCGGCCTTCTCCGTAAACTCGGGAAGGTAGAAGATGGGGATGCCGATCTGCTGCTCCAGGGCACGGCAGTAGTCATAGGCCACGTCCCCGGCATAGTGGATGCGGGAGTTCCCGGCCACATCGGTGCCGGCGGGCAGGAGGGCCTGGGGGTCTGACGACGTCTCGGATTGGGTTGGAGCTTGACCGCCGGCATGCTCCCCAGGGGTCAGGCGGGTCTCGGGGTAGAGGAGGCGGCTGAGGATGGTGCAGGCCTCCGCCCGGGATACAGTGCCCTGGGGATTGAAATCGCCGTTGGCGTTGACGCCGCCCACGATACCCAAGGCATAGGCCCAGAGGATGCAGGCCTCCATGTCGCTGCCCCGGATGCCGGCGGAGTCGTAGTCGCCGATCAGAGCGGCCACCGAGGGGTCAGCCGTATCGGGGTCGCCGGAGGTGGGAAAGGCGTCGCTGGTGAGGTAGATGTTGCTGACGACATAGGTGAGCTCCATGCGGGTGAGGGGCTGCTCCCAGCGGGCACGGTCGAAACCCAGACCGTGGACATCCCGGAGAAGAAGGGCCTCCAGGATCACGTCGTTGCCCCAGTAGCCGGGATTTACCTCCGCCATGTAGGCGCGGCCTTCCGCCAGCTCCTGGGTGGTGAAGTGCTCCTCCAAGGCGGGACCGGGGAAGAGCTCGATGCCGATCTTGCACAGTTCTGTGAGGGAGATGGACCGTTCCGGGCCGAAGGTGCCGTCGGGGAAGCCGTCCACGGCGCCCAGCTCGGCCATGCGGCTGACGGTGTCATAGTACCAGTCCTCCGGCTGTACGTCGGGGAAGGAGGTGGCGGAGGCGGGAAGGAGGGTCAGAGCGGCCACCAAGGCGGCGGCGCAGAGCAGGGAGAGGGTGCGGCGGAGCGGGGTGAACGACCTTTTTGACATGGAGACACTTCCTTTCCGGTATCATGTGGCCCTCGGCCGGATCAGACGGTGGGCGGGGAGGCAAAGGTGAGGAGCTTTCTGCCGTTTGCCAGATAGAGCTCCAGGAGACGGCGGAGGTCCGCCTGCCGGATGCGGTCGGGAAAGATGTGGGCGATGGAGGGACGGAGGGGAGAGATGGAGGGGGCAATCCGGCTGGCCAGCTCGTCCAGGGCGTCGTAGTCCGTCTCCTGGATGAGCTCGCTCTGAACGAGGCAGCCGATCTGCTCCAGCTGGGCGAACATAGCCCAGAAGGTCAGCAGGAGGTGGTGATAGTGTTGGGCCTCATCCTCGGGGAGCTGCTGGGCGTAGAGGTGGGCGGCGTGGTGGACCATGTGGAACTGGGCCAGGAGCTCACAGAAGACGGCGGAGTTGAACGGCTCCCGCAGGCTGCGCCGGATCAGGTGCCAGTAGACGCCCTGGAGCCGGGTCAGCTCCCGCAGGTTGCTCTTGAACTGCTGCTCCTTGCGGTTGGGGAGAAAGAAGTGGTTGACGATCAGCACCAGGACCACCGCCATGGCCAGGTAGAGCAGGCGCAGCTGGATGGCCTCGGATTCCTCCAGGGTGAGGGTGGCCATGGTGAGGGCGAAGGAGGTGGAGAAGATGGGGTGTACCCAGGTGCCCGGTGTGCAGCAATACATGAGGGAGATCATCACCAGGGAGAAGAGGAAGACGCCTGCCATCCCCGGCAGGTAGGGGTAGACCAGGTGGACCAGCAGGCAGCCGATGGCGGTGCCGATGGGCCGGGTCACCATGCGGTGGGCGCTGTCCTCGTAGCTGGGCTGGAGGAGCAGGAAGGCGTGGAGAGGGAACCAGTAAGTGTGCTCGAACTCCCAGAGATAGCTCACGGTGGAGCTGATGGTCATGACCAGGGCCAGCTGGAGGGCGAAGCGGAACTCGAAGCGGTCCAGGGTGCACCGCTGACGGAAGTCCATCAGCACCGCCCGCCAGGGGATGCGCTTCCAGGGAAAGTCGGGGGGAGGGGCGGCAGGCTCCTGACAGAAAAGGCAGACGATGTGGAGCACGTTCCGGTAGAAAATACGCAGCCGGCCCTTGGGCAGGTCGGGGTGGTCCAGCTGGCCGGAGAGCTGCTCCAGCAGGGCGGAGCGCTCCTCTGGGGTGTGGGCCCGCTCACAGGCATCCACCGCCTGGGCCAGGGTGTGGAGAGCCCGGGAGAAGACGGGAAGGGTGGCGCTGTCCCTCCAGCTCTCGTCGGCCACCAGATAGGCGGTGCGCTGGTAGAGGAGGGCCAGGAAGTGGTAGCGGTTGCGCTGGGGATCAGGGGTGCGGAGGAGCCGCCGCCGGGCGTAGCCCAGGTGGTGGAG
>CAUBHZ010000237.1 GCA_958435885.1 uncultured Intestinimonas sp.
TTCATGTAGGTGATGTGCTGGAAGTAGTTGGCGTCCAGGGAGCCGTCCTCCACGGCCTGGTTGGGCAGGATGTAGTCGTCAAACTCCACGATCTCCAGAGTGATGCCCTGCTCGGCCAGCAGGTCCTTCACCACCTCCAGGATCTCGGCGTGGGGCGCGGGGGAGGCGCCCACCTTCAGGGTGGTGCCGGACAGGTCGGTGGCGGCGGTCTCGGTGGGAGCAGCGCTGTCAGTGGGAGTGGTGGTCTCGGGGGCGGGAGTGCTGCTGCTGCCGCCGGAGCAGCCGGCCAGCAGGCCCACGGTCAGGGCGCCGGACAGGAGCAGAGAGGCAAATTTCTTCATGGTTCATTCTCCTTGTCGTTCGTTCTTTCCCAGTTCGGAGCATAAAAAAACGCCCTTGAATCATATTCAAGGACGAAAGCCAACGCTTCGTGGTACCACCTTGCTTCACCCCCGCCTCACAACAGGGGCCTTATGGAGTACGAACATACTCCTGCGCGCTTACGGGCGCACCCGTCACGACCTGTGCGTTCCCGCAGTCAGCCGCACCGCTCCAAGGCCATCTTCAACAGGACCTTCCGTACCCGTTCCCACCATACCGGGCTCTCTGCGACGTATCTTCCCGCCTACTCTCCTCTTCTTCGCGTTTGAGGGGCGTTATTCAGTTCCGCTTGGGTTGCACCTAGTTTACAACCGGAACAAGCTCCTGTCAAGCGGTGATTCTGCACTAAAAAATAGAGCCGGACAAACAATAAGTTTGTCCGGCTTGTAGAAATTTTACATGCCATCTGGGATGCGGCGGTCCTGTTTGAGTTTTTTCATGGCCGCTTTGCGGCCCCGCTTTTTGCCTCCCTTGTCGGAGAGCCGGCGGTCCAGCCCCACGGCCAGGCGGGTGCCGATGGTCTGGAAAATCTGGACCAGGATGACCAGCAGGATGACGGCGCCCCAGAGCACGATGTTCTGGTGGCGGGTGTAGCCACGGTTCAGGGCCATGGCGCCCAGGCCGCCGCCGCCGATGGCGCCCGACATGGCGCCGTAGCTGAGGATGGTGACGAAGGCGGTGGCGAAGCCGGTGAGAAGAGAGGGGACGCACTCGGGCAGGATGACCTTGGTGATGATCTGGAAGGGGGAGCAGCCCATGGACTGGGCGGCCTCGATGATGCCCCGGTCCATCTCACGGATGGAGGCCTCTACCAGACGGGCCACAAAGGGGAAGGCGGCGATGAACAGCGGGACGATGGTGGCCTTGGTGCCGATGGAGGTGCCCAAAAGGACGCGGGAGAGGGGGAAGACCACCACCATCAGGATGAGGAAAGGCACCGAGCGCAGCAGATTGACCACCACGTTGAGCACGGTCATCAGGGCCTTGGGAAGGGGCAGCACACCGCCCTCCTCGCCCACCACCAGCAGCACGCCCAGGGGCAGGCCGATGATGTAGGCAAAGATCGTAGCCAGCACGGTGGAATAAAGGGTCTCCCAGATGGCAAAGGGCACGTTGCTGATGAGGTACTGAACCTCTTCAGCCGCATCAGGGCCCAGAAAAGCGAGAAATTCAGCCATGGTAGTCGTGCACCTCCTCCACCGTCACATCTTTCTGGGCTTTTAAGTAGCTCATGGCCTTGGCGGCCTCGTTCTTGTCCTCGGGCAGGCCCAGCAGCATGGTGCCGAAGGCCTGGCCGTTCACGTTCCGGGTATCGGCACCCAGGATGTTCACCTTTACGCCGCAGTCGATGGCCAGAGAGGCGATGAGAGGCTCGTAGGAGGAGCCGCCGTTGAAGGCGATACGGACCACGCCGGCGGGGGGCAGCTGGTCGATCTGGATGCCCTCGGGGTAGACCAGGCGCCGTCCGGCCTCGGTCTTGGGATTGGAAAAGACCTCCGCCACAGAGCCGGTCTCCACCATATGGCCATGTTCCAGAATGGCCACGTGGGTACAGATCTCCTCCACCACCGCCATCTCGTGGGTGATGACCACAACGGTGATGCCCAGGCGGCGGTTGATGTCCTGGATGAGCCGCAGGATGCTGCGGGTGGTGGTGGGGTCCAGGGCGGAGGTGGCCTCGTCACATAGCAAAATCTTGGGGTCGGAGGCCAAGGCACGGGCGATAGCGATGCGCTGCTTCTGGCCGCCGGAGAGCTGGGAGGGATAGGCGTCCGCCTTGTCGGGCAGGCCCACGGTGTCCAGCAGCTCCCGGGCCCGCTCCCGGGCCTTGGCCTTGCTCACCCCGGCAATCTCCATGGGGAAGCAGATATTGTCCAGGCAGGTGCGCTGCATGAGCAGGTTGAACTGCTGAAAGATCATACTGATGCCCCGCCGGGCCTTCCGCAGCTGGGCGGGGGACAGGGTACACAAATCCACCGCCTTGCCGCTCTCGTCCAGCAGGCCGTCGATGAGGACCTGGCCCATAGTGGGCCGCTCCAGCAGGTTGATGCACCGGACCAAGGTGGACTTGCCGGCGCCGGACATGCCCACGATACCGAAAATATCCCCGGTGGGGATGGTAAGGCTCACGTCGGTCAGAGCCTGAAATTCCCCGTCGGCGGTGGGAAAGATTTTGGAAATGTGTTTGAGCTCAATCACGGGATGGATTCCTCCCTACTTTCTCTCTGTCACACGGACACAAAGGGTATTGTATGCCCACAGGTCGTGGCCTGTCAAGCCGTTCAGCCCTCTTGGTCCGCCTTCCTGCGCTGGCGCTCCACCAGGTCGGCCAAGGTGATGTGGTCCACCACGCCGGCCACAGCCTGCTGGATCTCACGCCAGACCTCCACAGTGACGCACTGGTCGGCACGGCAGCAGCACTCGCTGCCGTCCACACAGCTCACCGGGGCAAGGCTGCCCTCCAGAGGACGGAGGATCTCCCCTACTGTGTATTCCGCCGGATCGCGGGTCAAGAGATAGCCGCCCCCGGCGCCGCGAACACTGCGAACCAGTCCGGCACGGGAGAGGGGGGTGACGATCTGCTCCAAATATTTATCGGAAATGTCCTGCCGCTGGGCCACGTCCCGGAGCGGAACGGGGACGCCGGGGTCTGACAGCGCCAGATCCAGCATCAGCCGCAGGGCGTAACGGCCCTTTGTGGAAATTTTCATGGGAACCTTCCTCGCTCATTTTTTTGCAGTCTGCAAGTGTGTGTTCCTATAATACCACAGGAATAGTATGTTTTCAAGTGCGGCGCCAGATTTTGCTGGCTCTGCCAGCCGGAGCCGGTCGAAAATCCGACCTGAGACCGGAAAATCGGGCCCAGCGGGGCGTCAGGGCAGGGCATGGCCCGGGGATGGAAAGGGCATGCAACTTTGAAGTACGGGGCGCACAAGGGTGAGGAGGGATGCAAAATGGCAAGCGGATACACCGCGAATTATGGGCTGTGCCAGTGGCAGCCAGAGGACAAGTTTTTACGGGAGGAATTCAATCAGGACAATGAGAAGATCGACGCCGCCGTCGCCGCGGCGTCGTCGCAGGCAAGCAAGGCGCTCAGCGGTCTGGAGGACCAGAACTACAATATCTACAACCTGATCCTGCAAAACGACTATGCGGGCAAGTATACCGGCTGGAAAAAGGCGTTGTTGTTTGATGGGTTCATCGACAAAGGTGGAACCTCGTCCATGAGTCAAACGCTCCTGCTTTCAGATGGCGCAGTGGCTCTAAGCAAAACCGGACAGTCGGACCTCTCCCTGGGTTATGGCGAACAGAGCAGCAGTGGAGGTGCTGCGGAGACCAGGTCGGTTATCACATCCGGAAACGGTCGATTGACCGGGATCGGCTTGGAACTTTACAATGGCCTAAGCTGGGAGACGTCGGTGGAGGTCAAATATGAGGTGCGGGTCAACGGAAAGACAC
>CAUBHZ010000238.1 GCA_958435885.1 uncultured Intestinimonas sp.
AATCCGTCAGCTGGCCGAGGTCTTCAACAAAAATGTCACCACCAATCTCACCGTCCAGAATCTCCTCTGGTTCGGCCAGCAGGCCATCTTCGGCGGCCTGGAGATGGAGAACGTGAACTTCGTCACCATGCCCTGCACCAACAAGTCGGTATGGAGCCGCAGCATCGGCGGCATGCTGTCCTATGTGGTGCCCAACACCGACGAGCTGGTGGACCTGGTGAACGAGTGCTTCAACCCCTACCTGGAGGACCTGAGCTCCAAGGAACTGGACATCATGTATGTCAACTCCGACGGCACCATCGGCTCCAGCACCGGCCATCTGGAGGACACCACCCACAATGGCCGGGTCCACTCTCAGCCCAGCCAGTCCACCACCACGCCGACGCCGGTGGAGAGCGAGACCCCGGTGGAGACCGAGACCGCGGCGCCGGAGGAGACTGCCGTCCCCGGGGAGAGTACCACCCCGTCGGTGACGGAGTCGCCGGACCCGTCGGAATCCCCCAGCACCACGCCTGAGGCCGGGAGCGGAGAGAGCACCGCGCAGCCCTCCGAGACGCCGGAGACGTCCTCGGAGCCCAGCGCCCAGCCGTCTGAGATACCGGCGGCCACACCCACCCCGGCGCCCACCCCTGTCCCTGAGACAGACAGTCAGGATGGCCCTCCCGAGGGCATCCCCATCTTATGATCGGAAAAGGAGAGAACGTCTATGACGTCAAAGGAAATGGCACTGACCATCGCCGGAGCCCTGGACAGTAAGAAGGGCCTGGATATCAAGGTCCTGGAGACCGGCGCCCTCACCACCCTGGCCGACTACTTCGTCATCTGCACCGCCACCTCCACCACCCAGGTGAAGGCCCTGGCCGACGAGTGCGAGAAGGTGATGAAGGAGCACGGCGAACTGCCCCACCACATCGAGGGACACCGGGGCGGCACCTGGATCCTCATGGATTTCTCCTCCGTGGTGGTCCACCTCTTCATGGACGAGGCCCGGCAGTTCTACGACCTGGAGCGGCTGTGGAAGGATGCGGCCGAGGTGGATCTGAGTGATATTCTGAAGCCCAACTGAGGGCCGAGTCCTCCGTCCGCAGGACGGCCGCGGCGTCAGCCGCGTACAAGCATCCCGGCCGGAGGCCGGGATCTTGCCGCAGGCGGGATTCACTCCCGCCGAGGAAGTGCAGTTTTTCAGTGGGGTCCCCGCGGAACAGGGGGAGCCTGTTCCGTGGGGCGCGGCCCGGCAGTTCTACGACCTGGAGCGGCTGTGGAAGGACGCGGCTGAGGTGGATCTGAGCGGCATCCTGAAGCCCAACTGAGGGCGTTTGACTCCCAACGGGCGTCCCGGAAAGGCTTCCGGGACGCCCGTTTTGCGATTTTGGGCAGAAATACGGGGATGCAACCGCTGGTTGCGCACATTCCAAGGCGGCTTGGTGGACAAAACAGCACGCTGCCTGCTATTCTGGGTCCAGACGGAAGGGAGGCTTGCCCCATGACATTGGGAGAAAACATCGCCCGCCTGCGGGCGGAAAAACGGCTGTCCCAGGGCGATCTGGCCGACGCCCTGGGGGTATCCCGGCAGTCGGTGTCCAAATGGGAGACCGACGCCTCGGTGCCCGAGCTGGATAAACTGGTCCGGCTCAGCGAGCTCTTCGGCGTGACCCTGGACCGGCTGGTGAAGGGAGAGGCGGCAGACGAGGAGCCAAAACAGGAAGGCCCTCCGCCGGTGACGGCGGAGGGACCCCACCACGTGTCACTGGCCCGGACGGTGGCGGGGGGCGTGTTGCTGGCGGTAGGGCTGCTGGGCCTATTGACGGTACTTTTCTTTTGCGGCCCGGATGGACTATTGCCCGTAGTGCTGCTCTTATCTGCGCCGGTCCTGTGTGGGATTATCTGCCTGAAAGTTCGCCGTCAGGCGGGAATATGGTGCGCCTGGACGGTGTATGCGACACAACAAATCTATTGGACACATGCCAGCGGTGTAACATGGAAAACACTTTTTTGGACGACTATGTGGGTACCAGGGATGAAGATGAGTCCGACACATCTTATCATTTTCTGTTTCATGCTATTGGCTATGGTGGGACTGCTAGTTGGAACTTTATGGATCTTCCGAAATGCCTGCTCAGCACCAGCATTAAAATCCCGAGCCATGTTGGTGGGAGCCGGTATTCTGGCGGTTCTCTGTCTGCTGGTACCCGATTTTCTCCCGATCTTTGGATCGTATGGAGGAGCGGTAAGAGGGGGCGTTTCAGTCCTGGGTCTGGCCGCTCTTACGGTAGTTCTGTGCAATGCGTTGTCACTTTGCCAGTATGAGAAAAACGAATGATAGTCGAGCGCCGGGCGGTCAGCAGTGACCGCCCGGCGTTTTTTCTCCGCCGGGGATGGCAGAGACAGGGAAAAAACGGCGGCGGCCCTTGCAATCACTGTGGTTATCGGATATAATAGTACGGATTTCTACCGATACTTGCCGAAGCGTCTGCTTCGGCGCAGAAATAGAGGGAAGTGTGATCGCTTTGAAGTACGATTTCGCAAGCATCGAGCCCAAATGGCAGAAAAGGTGGCACGACGAGGGGACCTACAAGACCCCTGACCACAGCGAGAAGCCCAAGTTCTATGCGCTGGTGGAGTTCCCCTACCCCTCCGGCCAGGGCCTGCACGTGGGCCACGCCCGGCCCTATACCGCCATGGACGTGGTGGCCCGGAAGCGCCGCATGGACGGCTATAACGTGCTGTTCCCCATGGGCTACGACGCCTTCGGCCTGCCCACCGAGAACTACGCCATCAAGAACCACATCCACCCCGCCAAGGTGACCCACGACAACATCGCCAACTTCACCAAGCAGCTGCAGATGCTGGGCTATTCCTTCGACTGGGACCGGGTCATCAACACCACCGACCCCAGCTATTACAAGTGGACCCAGTGGATCTTCCTCCAGCTGTGGAAGCACGGCCTGGCCTACAAGACCACCATGCCCGTGAACTGGTGCACCTCCTGCAAGTGCGTGCTGGCCAACGAAGAGGTGGTGGAGGGCGTGTGTGAGCGCTGCGGCTCTCCTGTCATCCGCAAGGAGAAGAGCCAGTGGATGCTCAAGATCACCGAGTACGCCCAGCGCCTCATCGACGACCTGGACGACCTGGACTTCATCGAGCGGGTGAAGATCCAGCAGAAGAACTGGATCGGCCGTTCCACCGGCGCAGAGGTCACCTTCAAGGCCACCACCGGCGAGGACATCGTGGTTTTCACCACCCGGCCCGACACCCTCTTCGGCGCCACCTATATGGTCCTCTCTCCCGAGCACGCTCTGGTGAAGGGCTGGCTGGAGACCGGCGTCCTGAAGAACGCCGACGACGTGAAGGCCTATCAGGCCGCCGCCGCCTCCAAGTCCGACCTGGAGCGCACCGAGCTCAACAAGGAGAAGACCGGCGTGTGCCTGGACGGCGTGAAGGGCGTCAACCCGGTCAACGGCAAGGAGATCCCCATCTTCATCTCCGACTACGTGCTGGCCACCTACGGCACCGGCGCCATCATGGCCGTGCCCGCCCACGACGACCGCGACTGGGAGTTCGCCAAAAAGTTCGGCTGCGAGATCATCGAGGTGGTCTCCGGCGGCGAGGACGTGCAGAAGGCCGCCTTCACCGCCAAGGACGAGACCGGCATCCTGGTCAACTCCGACTTCCTCAACGGCCTCACCGTGAAGGACGCCATCCCCGTTATCACCAAGTGGCTGGAGGAGAAGGGCATCGGCAAGGCCAAGGTCAACTACAAGCTGCGCGACTGGGTCTTCTCCCGTCAGCGCTACTGGGGCGAGCCCATCCCCATGGTGTGGTGCGACAAGTGCGGCTGGC
>CAUBHZ010000239.1 GCA_958435885.1 uncultured Intestinimonas sp.
CCGGCTTTGCGCCCGTCGGGAAGGAGGCCGTCCCATGAAGCTCCGTGTCCTGCCCCTCTACGCCGCCGCCCACTTTTGGGTGGATCTGGCCTGTGCCCTACTGGTCTTGGGCCGACTGGAGGGGGGCGGCGACGCCGTCACGGCCCTGCTGCTCTACAACTGCTTCGCCTTTGCCGTCCAGATGCCGGTGGGCCTGATGGCCGACGCCCTGGGGGGCGGGGCGCGCTTTGCCGCCCTGGGCTGCGGCCTCACCGCCTTGGCCTGGGGGCTGCCCGGTCTGCTCCCAGCCGCCGTCTGCGCCGGGCTGGGCAACGCCTGCTTCCACGTAGGGGGCGGACTCTATACCCTCAATGGAAGTGGAAAATGCGGTCCCCTGGGTCTCTTTGTCTCGCCGGGGGCTCTGGGCGTCGCCCTGGGCACCCTCTTGGCCGCCGGAGATGACTTTTCCGCCCCGATGGTGGTCCTGCCCCTCCTGGGCCTGGGCGTCGCCCTCCTCCGCTGGGGCAGGGACATCCCCAACGCCCCTCTGGACCTGACGCCGGAGGACGGGACGGAGGGGCTGCTCCCGCTCCTGTGCCTTTTTGCCGTGGTGGTGCTGCGGTCCTTCGCCGGTACCCTCTTTGCCTTTCCCTGGAAAGGGGAGCTGCCCTTGGTCCTGGCCTGTGCCACGGCTGGGGGCAAGGCTGCCGGGGGGCTGCTGGCCGACCGGTTCGGTCCCCGGCGGACGGCCTGGCTCTCCCTCGGCCTGGCGACGGCCTGTTTTCTCCTGGCAGGGCGGGCAGGACCCGGCCTGGCCGCCGTGTGCCTCTTCAATATGACCATGCCCCTCACGCTCTGGGGAGCCGCACGTCGGCTCCCCGGGGCCCGGGGTCTGGCCTTCGGCCTGCTCACCTTCGCCCTCTTTCTGGGGGTGGTCCCCTCCCTGCTGGGGTATGACCTTTTGCCGGGGGGACCCCTGTCCGCCGCCCTGGCCGCCATCGTCTCCCTGCCCCTGCTCCTTCTGGGCCTGAGAAGGGGGGATGCGCCACGCTGAACCACTTCCTGCTCTGCCTGGGCCTCACCCTGGCCATCGAGCTGCCCCTGGCCCTGCTGTGGGGGGTGCGGGGGCAGGACCTGCTGCTGTGCGCCCTGGCCAATGCACTCACCAACCCGACGGTGGTTCTCCTGAACCTCATGTTCCCGGCCGCCTGGCTCCTGCTCCTGCTGGAGTGCGCCGCCGTGGGGATTGAGGGGCTGGTCTACCGCCAGTGCGCCCGGCGCATCCGGCGGCCCTTCCTGTTCGCCCTGTGGGCCAACGGATGTTCCTTCGGACTTGGACTTGTGATCGGAGGTATGATGTGATGAAACGGAGACTTTTGGCCTGTGTCCTGCTCCTGACCCTGGCGGTGCTGCCCGTCGCCGCCCGGGCCGACGCGGTGGTGTTCCCCGGGCTGAGCCCGGAGCCCGCGGAGGAGACCGCCGCCTTCGCCGAGCTCTACGCCGACGACCTGGTGGACTTCGACCCCGCCTACGCCCACGCCCTGGAGGGGGCGGTGGAGGCCGCCCTGTGGCCCTACCCCGGGGCGACGGAGCCACTGGGGGTCCTCACACGGGTGGATTACGCGGCGGATGTCCTGAGCCCCTGCTATGTGGACAGCACGGGGCACTTCTGGGGCTACACGCGTTACATCTATGGCTACCGCTTTGTGTGGATCTGCCTGTCCGACCCGGCGGGGACGTCTGTGGAGCCGAATCAGGCCGTCATCGACCGGGTGGAGGCCCGGGTGGATGAGGTAAGGAGCGCCCAGCGGACCCAGCTCATCCTGACAGCGGTACTGGTGGCCGCTGTGGTGGCGGTGACCCTGGTGCTCATCCTCAAGCTCCGGAAACGGGCCAGGAAGAGCGCTTAAAAATACAGGAAGAGGGCGGGCCCACATCGTGGGCCCGCCCTATCTGCGGTTTGTGGTTACTGGATGGAGACCACCTGGTAGCCGGCCTCTTCCACGGCCTTCTTCAGCTCCTCGTCGGTGGCGGGGCCGCTGACAGTGGCGCACTTGCCCTCCAGGGACACGGTGGCGGACTCGCCGGGCAGGCCGGTGAGGGCCTTGGTGACGTGGGCCACGCAGTGCTGGCACATCATACCTTCAATCATGATCTTCTTTTCCATATAAGACACTCCTTTTTCATTTTGCGGTGTGGTTTTTGTGGTTTCGGGCTCCGCGGGGACCTCCGGGGAGGCCGGGGCGGTGTGCTTGGGTTTGAAGAGCTTGAGCCGCAGGGCGTTGGACACCACGCTCACCGAGCTCAGGCTCATGGCGGCGGCGCCGAACATGGGGGAGAGCTGCCAGCCCAGGATGGGGAAGAAGACGCCGGCGGCCAGGGGGATGCCGATGGAGTTGTAGCAGAAGGCCCAGAAGAGGTTCTCCTTCACGTTGCGGATGGTGGCCTTGGAGAGCTCCACGGCGGTGACGGCGTCCATGAGGTCGCTCTTCATGAGGACGATGTCGGCGGACTCGATGGCCACGTCGGTGCCGGCGCCGATGGCCAGACCCACGTCGGCCCGGGCCAGGGCGGGGGCGTCGTTGATGCCGTCGCCCACCATGGCCACCTTCTTGCCCTGAGCCTGGAGGTCGGCGATGACCCGCTCCTTGTCCTGGGGCAGCACCTCGGCGATGACGGTGCTCACCCCCAGCTCCCGACCGATGGCGTCGGCGGTGCGCTTGTTGTCGCCGGTGAGGAGGACCACGTCGATGCCCAGGTCACGGAAGGCGGAAATGGCGGCGGCGCTGGTGGGCTTCACCGTGTCGGCCACGGCGATGACGCCCAAAAGCCTGCCGTCCTGGGCGAAGTAGAGGGGGGTCCGGCCGTTTTCGGCCAGGGCGTCGGCGGCGGCCAGGTGGCTGCCCAGATTCACCCCGTGCTCCTCCATCATGGCCCGGTTGCCCGCCAGGAAGGCGGAACCCTGAAGGTCGGCCTGCACGCCCCGGCCGTGGAGGGCCCGGAAGCCCTCGGCGGGGACCAGGGGGATGTTCCGCTCCTCCGCCTCGGCTACGATGGCCTCGGCCAGGGGGTGCTCGGAGGGCTTTTCCAGAGAGGCGGCCACGCAGAGGAGCTCCTCGGCGGTGACGCCCTCAGCGGGCTGAATGTCGGTGACTTTGGGCTTGCCCTGGGTGACGGTGCCCGTCTTGTCCAGGACGATGGTCTGGATGCTGTGGAGGGTCTCCAGGGCCTGGGCGGACTTGATGAGGATGCCGTTTTCGGCGCCCTTGCCGGTGCCCACCATGATGGCCACGGGGGTGGCCAGGCCCAGGGCGCAGGGGCAGGAGATGACCAGCACGGCCACTCCGGCGGTGAGGGCCCGGGTGATGTCGCCGCCGGTGGCGATGAGCCAGACGATGGCGGTGACGGCGGCGATGGTCATGACCACGGGGACGAAGACCCCGGCCACCTTGTCGGCCAGCTTGGCGATGGGGGCCTTGGAGGAGGCGGCCTCGTCCACCAGGGCGATCATCTGGGCCAGGGTGGTGTCCTCGCCCACCCGGGTGGCCCGGAAGGTGAAGAAGCCCGACTTGTTGATGGATGCGGCCGCCACCCGGTCGCCGGGGCCCTTCTCCACGGGGATGGACTCGCCGGTGAGGGCGGACTCATCCACAGAGGACGCCCCGTCCGTGACGACGCCGTCCACGGGGAGGGACTGCCCGGGGCGTACCACAATGAGATCGCCCACCACCACATCCTCCACTGGCACCTCCGTCTCGGAACCGTCCCGCACAACGGTGGCCGTTTTGGGGGCCAGGTCCATCAGGCGGCTGATGGCCTCG
>CAUBHZ010000240.1 GCA_958435885.1 uncultured Intestinimonas sp.
GCCGAAGATCTCCTCCACCGCCTTGGCGATCTCGATCTTGTTGGCGTCCTTGGCGACCTCAAAGGTGTAGCGCTTGTCCTCGGTCATCGACATGGACTTCTCGGTGATGATGGGGCGCTTGATGATGTCATAAGCCTTAGTCATTACGCGAACACCTCCTCGATGACGGCCAGCGCAGCCTTGTCCACGATGAGCTGCTTGGCATTCAGGATGTCATAGACGTTGATGAGCTTGGCGGTGGTGGCGGACACGCCGGGGATGTTCCGGGCGGACTTGACCACGTTCATGTCCACCTCAGGGGTGACCAGCACGGCCTTGCCGGCGTTCACGGCGTTGAGGAAGCTCTGGACGGTCTTGGTCTTGATCTCGGGGACGGTCAGGCCGTCCACCACGATCACGTTGCCCTCGGCGGCCTTGGCGGAGAGGACGCTCTTCAGAGCCAGGCGGCGCACCTTCTTGTTGAGGGTGTAGCGATAGGACCGGGGCTTGGGGGCGAACACGATGCCGCCGTGGGTCCACTGGGGAGCCCGGGTGGAACCCTGACGGGCGCGGCCGGTGCCCTTCTGGCGGTAGGGCTTGATGCCGCCGCCGGAGACCTCGGCGCGGGTGAGGGCGGACTGGGTGCCCTGGCGGCAGTTGGCCAGGTGATTCTTCACAACGGCGTGAACGACGGTCTCATTGGGCTCGATCCCGAACACAGCTTCGGAGAGCTCCACTTCGCCGATCTGAGCGCCGGTCATGTTAACAACGATTGCCTTAGGCATTTGGTCTCTCTCCTTTCTTACTTGTTACGGGCGGAAGCCTTCTGGGGATTGACGCGGGCGGAGGCCTTCTGCGGGTTGACGCTGGCGTTGGCAGCGGCGCCCTTCTCCTTGACGTTGATCACGGAGTTGCGCACGTACACGATGCCGCCCTTGGGGCCGGGGATGGCGCCGCGGACAGCGATGATGCCCAGCTCATTGTCCACCTTGACCACGTCCAGGTTCAGGACAGTGACCTGCTCGTCGCCCATGTGGCCGGCGCCGATCTTGCCCTTGAAGATCCGGGAAGGATCGGTGGCGGGGCCCATGGAACCGGCGTGACGGTGCACAGGACCGCCGCCGTGGGTGGTGGGGGTGCGGCCGGCGCCGTAGCGCTTGACCACGCCGGCGTAGCCCTTACCTTTGCTGACGCCGGTGACGTCCACGCGGTCGCCCTCAGCGAAGGTGTCCACCTTGATCTCGTCGCCCACGTTGAGGGCGGCGGTGTTGGAGAGCTTGAACTCCTTGAGGTACTTCTTCCGGGCGTCGCCAGCCTTCTTCAGGTGGCCCAGCTCGGGCTTGGTGAGCTTCTTCTCGGCAACGTCCTCGTAGCCCAGCTGCACGGCCTCGTAGCCGTCCTTCTCGGCGGTCTTCTTCTGCACCACGGTGCAGGGACCCGCCTCGATGACGGTAACGGGGATGACGTGGCCGGCTTCATCGAAGATCTGGGTCATGCCCACTTTCTTGCCGATGATCGCCTTTTCCATAGTGTGACTTCCTCCTTGTTAAGGTTATTGGTCGGGAGAGATGTGCATTGGGCTCACATTGCTCTGCCGACTTGACCCGTCCGCCTCAAAACGCGGCGGACTGCGGTGCAAACAGTGGGATGCGCGGCGTGATTACAGCTTGATCTCGATCTCGACGCCGGCGGGGAGCTCCAGGGCCATCAGGGCCTCCACGGTCTTGGGGGAGGGCTTGATGACGTCGATGAGGCGCTTGTGGGTGCGCCGCTCGAACTGCTCACGGGAGTCCTTGTACTTGTGGACGGCGCGCAGGATGGTCACGACCTCCTTCTTGGTGGGAAGGGGCACAGGACCGGACACGGCGGCGCCGGTGCGCTTGGCGGTCTCCACGATCTTCTCAGCGCTCTGATCGATGAGCTGGTGATCGTAAGCCTTGAGGCGGATGCGGATCATTTCCTTCTGAGCTGCCATGGTTTGTTCCTCCTTGAAAAACATACGAAGTGGTTCTGCTTGCCTTGCCGCTCCGTACGGTGAGAAATCTTTTATACACTCTCTCGTGCGTATCACTCCGAGGCATAAACAAGACCGGCATGCTTAAAGCCGGCCGGTCCCATCCAAGCGCGGCGATATACGCCAAGCGCACGGGATTTCTCAGCCGCCCGATCAACGGACATACTCCGTAGAAGTTACCTCATTTCTGAGCAATCTCCTACATCATCGCAGACTGCGCCCTTAAAGGCGCTTGATTATGATATAACAGATACCCGTCAATGTCAAGCACAAATCACACAAAAATCGCTGTATTCCCAAGCTTTTTCTGTGCCTCTCCCCCATCCCGTCCGGCAGCCGACCCCTTCCCCCTTTTTTCGCCGCCGTCCGCCATTATATATATAAGGTAAGGGCTCTGTTGCCCATTGGTGAAGAAAGTATAAACATTTCGTTAACCTTTCTTTGGAAGAATTGACGCAGGCGGCGGAAAGAGATATGCTTTGATGACGTAAGAATTGATCCGCCCGACTGTGGAAAGGAGTATCCGGCGATGAACGGTTCCAATGATGTCCTGATGACCTATCTGCGGGTGTCGCAGCACATGTCCCGGCTGTTCCGCAGTCATTTTGGCCGTCTTCAGCTGACCTTTCCCCAGGCCCTGGTCCTCAATGTGCTGGGCGAGGAGGGCCCCATCCCCATCAGCACCCTGGCCGAGCGGACGGGGAGCGCCAACTCCACCGTCTCCGGCATCGTGGACCGGCTGGAGAAGCTGGAGCTGGCCAGGCGGGTGCGCTCCGGCGAGGACCGGCGGGTGATCTATGTGGCGGTCACCGACAAATACCAGTCCCTGCGGGAGCGGGCCGAGGCCGACGTGGGCGGCTATTTTGCCTCGGTGCTCTCCACCATGACCGCTGAGGACCGGGACATGGTGGGCCAGGCCCTCCTCCGGCTGGACGCGGCCCTGCTGGCCAAGGAGCACGACGGGGAGGAATTTGACCAGGAGGGGGCGGAGCTCTGAGATGAGACGGGATCGCGCTTACGGCCGGGGCTGCTACTCCCGCTACCGGGGCCGCTCCGCCCTCAGCACCCCTCTGAAGATCATCGCCATCCTGCTGGCGGTGGTGCTGGTCCTCTCGGTGGCCGCCCTCTTCTTCCTGGAGCCCTACTGGGTCTACTCCGCCGACGGAGGCCGGCTGGTCCTGCCCTGGCTCCAGGAGGAGGAGCAGGAGGACCCCGCCCCCCTGCCCACCGTCTCCCAGCCCCTGGTGGTGGTCACCCCGGAGCCGGAGCCGGTGGAGCTCCTCCACGCCATGCTGCTGCCCCGGTCGGCCCTCACCGACGGCACCGCCCGGGACCAGGTGGAAGGGGCGGGCGCCACCGCCGCTCTCTTCGACATGAAGGCCGACGACGGCACCCTGGCCTTCGTCTCGGCCTCTCCCCTGGCCGTCAGCGCCGGGGTCAACGCCGCCGCCGGCGCCAACGAGGCCATCACCGCCCTCAACGCCCAGGAGGGCCTCTACACCGTGGCCCGCCTCTCCTGCTTCCGGGACAACACCATGCCCCGGCAGCGCAACGACCTGGCTCTCCGCTCCTCGCTGGGCAACTGGCGGGACGGAGACGGCATCCGCTGGCTCTCCCCCGCCTACCAGGAGAACCAGCAGTATATCACCGACCTGTGCCTGGAGCTGGCCGGGCTGGGCTTTGACGAGATTTTGCTGGACTACGCCGCCTTCCCCCTCACCGGGAACCTGGACTCCATCCTCACCGGCGCCGCCTACGACCCCGACGCCCTGACCCA
>CAUBHZ010000241.1 GCA_958435885.1 uncultured Intestinimonas sp.
CCGGCACTGGTAAGACCGGCGGCCGCGGCCAGAAGGGCCAGTGGGCCCGCTCCTGCGGCGGCGTCCGCGTGGGATTTGAGGGTGGCCAGATGCCTCTGAGCCGCCGTATCCCCAAGCGCGGTTTTAACAACATCTTTGCGAAACCCCTGGAGGCCATCAATGTCTCTGCCCTCGATAAGTTTGAGGACGGAGCTGTGGTCGATGCCAAGGCTCTGCTGGAGAAGGGTATCCTCTCCAAGTGCCAGTACGGCGTCAAGATCCTGGGCAACGGCAATCTGACCAAGAAGCTGCATGTCCAGGCTTCCGCCTTCTCCGCTTCCGCGAAGGAGAAGATCGTCGCGGCTGGCGGAAAGTATGAGGTGATCTAAGTGATCGAAACAGTACGCAACGCGTGGAAGGTCCCTGAGTTGCGCAAGAAGATCATGTTCACCATCTTTGCGCTGCTGATCTTCCGCCTGGGTTCCGCCGTGCCGGTGCCCTATATTGACTCCACCACCCTGGAGACTTATCTGGCGGCTCAGAGCGGCACCATCCTGGGCCTGATGAACGCCATGAGCGGCTCCGCCTTCTCCATGGCCACCGTCTTCGCCCTGAGCATCCAGCCCTATATCAACAGTTCGATCATCATCCAGCTGCTGACCGTGGCCATCCCCGCTCTGGAGCGGCTGGCCAAGGAGGGCGGCGAGGAGGGCCGCAAGAAGATCGCCTCCATCACCCGGTACACCACTGTGGCCATCGGACTTCTGCAGGGCTTCGGCTATTACACCCTGATCAAGAGCTACGGCCTGGTGGAGAGCGGCAGCGTCAACGGCATCTGGGCGGGCATCGTCATCGTCCTGTCCTTCACCGCCGGCTCCGCCTTCCTGATGTGGCTGGGTGAGCAGATCACTGAGTTCGGCATCGGCAACGGCATCTCCATCATCCTGTTCGCGGGCATCGTCTCCCGCGGTCCCCAGATGGTGGGCGACATCTACACCGGCGTGACCAGCTGGGCCGCCGGCCTGAGCGCGGAAGAGCTGACCAAGATGGGGATGAGCGAGGTCGACATCACTGCCTACCAGAAGAGCCTGCTGCCCCCCTGGGTAGTGGCCCTGATCGTAGTGGGCATGCTGGCCCTGGTGATCTTCATCGTGTTCATCTCCAACGCTGAGCGCCGCCTGCCTGTGCAGTACGCCAAGCGGGTTGTGGGACGGAAGATGTACGGCGGCCAGTCCACTCACATCCCTATGAAGGTGAACATGAGCGGCGTCATGCCCATCATCTTTGCCCAGTCCATTGCCTCTCTGCCCGCCACCATCGGGGCCTTTACCGGCCACACCATGGATTCTCCGGGCTTCTGGGGCGGCTTCCTGAAGCTGTTCGACACCAGCAAGCCGTTCTACAGCATCCTGTATTTCCTGCTGATCATCGGCTTCAGCTATTTCTATGCCAGCATGCAGTTCAACCCCATTGAGGTGGCCAATAACCTGAAGAAGAACGGCGGCTTCATCCCCGGCTTCCGTCCTGGCAAGCCTACCGCTGACTTCATTACCAAGGTGCTCAACAAAATCACCATGTTCGGTGCGCTGTACCTGTCTGTGATCGCCATCGCGCCCATCATCACCGGGAACCTGGTGGGTTACAGCTCCCTGGCCATCGGCGGTACTTCCGTCATCATCGTGGTGGGCGTGGCCCTGGAGACCGTCAAGCAGCTGGAGGCCCAGATGCTGATGCGCCACTACAAGGGCTTCCTGGAGTAAGGGGCTTTGATCATGGGTATGAAGCTGATCATGCTGGGCGCCCCCGGTGCGGGCAAGGGCACACAGGCTGAGATCCTCAGTGCCAAGCTGGGCATTCCGACCATATCCACCGGCAATATCCTCCGCGCCGCCATCAAGGACGGCACGCCCATCGGGCTCCAGGCCAAGTCCTATATGGACGCGGGCAAGCTGGTCCCCGACGAGGTCATCATCGGCATCGTGGCCGAGCGCCTGGCTCAGCCCGACTGCGCAAGCGGCTTCATCCTGGACGGGGTGCCCCGCACCATCGGCCAGGCCGAGGCCCTGGATCAGGCCGGCGTCACCTTTGATCACGTGCTCTCCATCGAGATCTCCGATGCGGAGATTGAGGAGCGCATGGAGGGACGCAGAGTCTGCTCCACCTGCGGCGCACCCTACCACATTCACGCCAAGCCCCCCAAACAGGAGGGGATATGCGACAGCTGCGGCGGCGTACTGATGCAGCGCGATGATGACAGGCCGGAGACGGTGCGTCACCGCCTGGAGGTCTACCACAGCGAGACCGAGCCGCTGAAGGGGTACTATGAGTCCAAAGGGATCCTGAACCCCATCCCGAATCAGCCCACTATAGAGGGGACCACTGAGGTCATCATGGAGGCGCTGAAGGCGTGAAAGGCGTAGAACTGATTTCCATTAAATCTCCCAGGGAGATCGAGGCCATGCGCCGGGCCGGGCGGATCACCGCCCAGGCCCGGGCCCTGGCTGGTTCCATGGTGGCACCCGGCGTCACTACCCATGAGATCGATACAGCGGTCCGCCGCTTTATCGAGAGCCACGGGGCCAAGCCCTCTTTTTTGGGCTACGGCGGTTTTCCCGGTTCGGCCTGCATCTCGGTGAACGACGAGGTGATCCACGGCATCCCCGGTCCCCGGAAGCTGAAGGAGGGCGACATCGTCAGCGTAGACGTAGGTGCTTTCATCGGCGGCTTCCACGGCGACTGTGCCGCCACCTATGCCTGCGGTCAGATCAGCGATCAGGCAAAAAAGCTGATCGAAGTGACCCAGCAGAGCTTTTGGGAGGGCATCAAAATGGCTCGGAAGGGCTGCCGGGTGTCCGATATCGGCCATGCGGTCCAGACCTATGTGGAGGCCAACGGCTTCTCTGTGGTCCGGGACTATGTGGGTCACGGTGTGGGCGCAAAACTCCACGAGGCCCCGGAGGTACGTAATTTCGGCCCCGCAGGCCACGGCCCCCGTCTGCTGCCCGGCATGACTCTGGCGGTGGAGCCCATGGTCAATGTGGGCGACTGGCAGATCCGGGTGCTGCCCGACGGCTGGACCGTCAAAACGCTGGACGGCTCTCTGGCCGCCCACTATGAAAATACGATCCTCATCACCGAAGGTGACGCCGAGGTCCTCACAGTCACCGAGGATGGAGCCTATGTTTGATTACACAGGCCAAATCGTCCAGGCGACCGCCGGACGGGATAAGGGCGGCGTGTTCTGCGTCGTTGCTATGGACCAGCGGCAGGAGCGACTGCTGCTGGCAGACGGGAAACGAAGAAAGGTCTCCCGGCCAAAGGCAAAGAAGCTGGGCCATGTACGGCAGCTGACCGAGGTCCGGCAGGAGTATGACCACCCGGCCATCCACAAGCTGAGACAAGGGGAACCGGTATCAGACCGAGAACTGAGAAGGGCGCTGGCCGCCTTCAAGGAGGGAATCACGCTTGGCGAAAGATGATATGATCGAGCTGGAGGGAGTCGTTACCGAATCCCTGCCCAATACCACCTTCCATGTGGATATTGGAAACGGACACATCATCCTGGCACATATTTCGGGCAAGCTGCGTATGAATTTCATCCGTATCCTGCCAGGCGATAAGGTGACGGTCCAGATGTCGCCTTACGACCTCACCCGAGGCCGTATTACCTGGAGATCTAAGTAACTATCAACGACCGAATCGTCCGGCTTTCTCCGGAAGCCTTGCCTTCCGGGGTCCGCCCAGACTCCCGTCCCCCCGCGGGGACAAG
>CAUBHZ010000242.1 GCA_958435885.1 uncultured Intestinimonas sp.
CTTTTACAGCCACTATCAAAACATCTACCACATGCTGGAACAGGTGGAAAACGAGCTCTTCGACGAGCTGGGGCGGCTGCTGGATGCCTATCCGCCCCACCTGCTCCGGGACGAGCTGACCCCCATCCTGGTGGACGTGTTCCGCTTCGTGCGGAGCAACAGCCAGCTGTGCCTGGCCCTGATGGGCGCATGGGGGGAGGGCGACTTCTTCCGCCGGCTGGACGCCATGATCTATGCCCGCTGCCTGCGGGAGTGGCAGGGCATCTACCCCCTGGGCAGTCTGGACGGCCCCAACTACTGTCTGGAGTTCGTCATCGCCGGGGCGGTGGGCATGGCCCGCTCCTGGGCCCTTCAGGGCTTTCCTCAGGCGGAGGAGGAGCTGGCCCGCCTGGCCGATCGGCTCATCTCCTCTGGTCTCGCCGGCACGCTTCAGCACTTCGATTGATTTCCTCATTTTTCGCTCCATCTTTTTGTGGAAATCGCCGGTCGAAAAAATGAAAGAAATCGTTGCGGGACCCTTCTTTTTTCGATAAAATGAATCTGTATCGGAACTTGAAAAAGAGGGATGGGACAAGCTATGGAGCTTTTGAAAGAGCGTATCCGCCGGGACGGCAAGGTAAAGGGGACCGACGTGCTGAAGGTGGACAGCTTCCTGAACCACCAGATGGACATCAAGCTCTTCGCCGAGATCGGCAGGGAGTTTAAGCGCCGCTTCGCGGACTGCCAGATCAACAAGATCCTCACCATCGAGGCTTCCGGCATCGGCATCGCCTGCATCACGGCCCAATACTTCGACTGCCCGGTGATCTTCGCCAAGAAAAGCCAGACCAAGAACATCGCTGGCGAGGTCTACACCGCCAAGGTGGAGTCCTTCACCCACGGCCGGGTCTATGACATCATCGTGGCCAAGGAGTTCCTGGGCCCCGGCGACCGGGTGCTCATCATCGATGACTTTCTGGCCAACGGCGCCGCCCTGATGGGCCTGTCCAAGCTGGTGGAGGACGCCGGCGCCACTCTGGTAGGGGCCGGCATCGTCATCGAGAAAGCCTTCCAGCCCGGCGGCGACATGATCCGCGCCCGAGGCATCCGGCTGGAGTCCCTGGCCCGCGTCAAGTCCATGAATGAGGAGACCGGCGTGGAGTTCGTGGACTGAGCCCGCCGTCCCCAGAATTGAATCGCCCTTCGATTAAAACCGGCTCGCCCGGTTTTAATATATTTGTGCGGGACCCGTCCGGCTCCTGCACATGATCTTTTCAGGAGGAAAACACATTCATGAAGAAGCTTCTTGCCTTTGTCATGGCCGCCGCCATGACGCTGTCCCTGGCCGCCTGCGGCGGCGGCAGCTCCAGCTCCGCCGGCACCAGCACCCCCGCCGGCACCAGCTCTGCTCCGGCCGCCTCCAGCACCCCCGCTGACACCGCCGACTTCAAGGTGGGCGCCATCTACATCAACGGTCAGAACGACACCGCCGGCTACACCTTCCAGCACCACAGCGGCATCACCAAGGCTATGGAGAACCTGGGCCTGGACCCCGCCAGCCAGCTGCTCATCGTGGACAACGTGGCGGAGGATTACACCGCCGTCTCCAACGCCATCGACACCCTGGCCGGCCAGGGCGCCAATATCATCTTCGGCATCTCCTTCGGCTACATCGACGCCATGAATGACAAGGCGGAGGAGTACCCCGAGATCATCTTCTCCCACGCCACCGGCTACATGGGCAATGACACCAACTTCAACAACTACTTCGGTCGCATCTATCAGGCCCGCTACCTCACCGGCGTGGCCGCCGGCCTGAAGAGCCTGGAGATGGGCAACAACTCCATCGGCTACGTGGCTGCCTACAACCGGGAGTATGCCGAGACCTGCTCCGGCATCAACGCCTTCGCCCTGGGCGTGCAGGCCGTCAACCCCGACGCCGTGGTCCATGTGAACAAGATCTCCACCTGGGGCGACGAGAACCTGGAGCGCCAGGCTGCCCAGGCCCTGATCGACACCTATGACTGCTGCGTCATCGGCCAGCACTGCGATTCCGCCCAGCCCCAGCTGGTGGCCGCCGAGAACAACGTGTTCGGCTGCGGCTACAACTCCGACATGACCGAGCAGGCCCCCAACGCCCACCTCACTGCCGCCATCTGGCACTGGGATGTGTACTATCAGGCCGCCATCGAGACCGCTATGACCTGCGGCGGCGCCGAGAACTTTGTCACCGAGATGGGCGGCAACGCCTACTACGCCGGCCTGTCCGAGGGCTTCGTGGACGCCTCCACCCTGAACGAGCTGGTGGCTGCCCCCGGCACCGCCGCCGCCATGGAGGCCGTGCGTGAGCTGATCGACAGCGGCGAGTGGGACGTGTTCTCCGGCGTGAAGCTGAACATCACCGTGGACGCCGAGGCCGGCACCGCCGCTGTGGAGCAGGTGGATGCCCCCCTGATGTCCGACGGCTATGAGCTGAAGGACGGCGAGGTCGTGGAGATGGCCAACCCCGAGATCGTGCCCGCCGGCGGCGCCAGCGTGACCGACGACGTCATCAAGAGCGGCATGAACTACAACGTGGCCGGCGTGGTGGAGGGCTGAGTCCCCTCCCCCCGTCAGACACAGCGCAGACCCTGAACCGGGCCGGCCGGCATCCCCCGCCGGCCGGCCCGGCCTTTTGGCTCCTGCTCCCCGGTCCGGACCCGCCTCCGGACCGGGGAGGAGCAGCCAAAGGCGGCGGAGGGCCGCAGGGGACCGCCGGTCCCCAAGGATAATGAGAAAAGGGGAGAACGCCATGCCAACAGAATACGCCATCGAAATGAAGGGCATCACCAAGACCTTCGGCAGCGTGGTGGCCAACAGGGATGTGGAGCTGAACGTCAGACAGGGAGAGATCCTGGCCCTGCTGGGTGAGAACGGCTCGGGCAAGACCACCCTGATGAACATGCTGTCCGGGATCTACAAGCCGGACAGCGGCACCATCCTGGTCAACGGCCGGCAGGCGGTCATCAATTCCCCCGAGGACGCCAAGCGGCTGGGCATCGGCATGGTGCACCAGCACTTCAAGCTGGTGGACATTTTTTCCGCCGCGGATAACATCTGGCTGGGGGATGAGAAGTCCGGCCCCATTCTGAAGAAGGACCGGTACGCCGTCATCCAGGAGATGGCCCGGAAGTTCGGCTTTGACATCGACCCCCGGAAAAAGGTGTACAATATGGCGGTGTCGGAGAAGCAGACCCTGGAGATCATCAAGGTGCTCTACTACGGGGCCAAGGTCATTATCCTGGACGAGCCCACCGCCGTCCTTACCGTCCAGGAGACAGCCAAGCTCTTCGACGTGCTCCGCCGCATGAAGGCGGAGGGCCACGCCATCATCATCATCACCCACAAGCTCAACGAGGTGCTGGAGATCTCCGACCGGGTCTCCATCCTCCGCAAGGGGGAGTACATCACCACCGTAGACACCGCCCAGACCGATGAGCAGCAGCTCACCGAGTTCATGGTGGGCCACAAGGTGGACCTGAACATCGAGCGCCCCGTGGTGGAAAAGACCCGCCCCCTGCTGGAGATCCGGGATCTGACCATCCGCAACGACGCCGGGGCCGTGGCCATCGACCGGGTGAACTTCTATATCCGGGGCGGCGAGATCCTGGGCGTGGCCGGCATCGCGGGCTGCGGCCAGAAGGAGCTGTGTGAGGCCATCGCCGGCCTGCGGCCCATCGAGGGCGGCCAGATGATCCACAAGGGGGAGAACATCGTGGGCCTCT
>CAUBHZ010000243.1 GCA_958435885.1 uncultured Intestinimonas sp.
ACATCGTGGACACCCCGGGCCACGCCGACTTCGGCGGCGAGGTGGAGCGTATCCTCAAGATGGTCAACGGCGTCATCCTGCTGGTGGACGCCGCCGAGGGCCCCATGCCCCAGACCCGTTTCGTCCTCTCCAAGGCCCTGGAGCTGGGCCACCGGGTCATCGTGGTGGTCAACAAGATCGACCGCCCCGACCAGCGCATCCACGAGGTCTGCGACGAGGTGCTGGAGCTTCTCATGGACCTCAACGCCACCGAGGAGCAGTTCGACTCTCCCACCCTCTTCTGCTCCGGCCGCAACGGCACCGCCTCCTACTCCCCCGACGTGCCCGGCACCGACCTCAAGCCCCTCTTCGACACCATCATCGACTATATTCCCGCCCCCGAGGCCGACGTGGACCAGCCCTTCCAGATGCTGGTCTCCTCCATCGACTACAACGAGTTCGTGGGCCGCATCGCCATCGGCCGCATTGAGCGGGGCACCATCAAGCAGAACCAGGAGATCGCGGTGTGCAACTACCACGACCCCGACGCCGCCCCCCAGAAGGCCAAGGCCACCGCGCTCTACCAGTTCCAGGGCCTCAACAAGGTGCCCGTCACCGAGGCCGACGCCGGCAACATCATCGCCATGAGCGGCATCGGCGACATCACCATCGGCGACACCATCTGCGCCCCCGACTGCGTGGAGCCCATCGAGTTCGTAAAAATCTCCGCCCCCACCATCGAGATGACCTTCTCCGTCAACGACTCCCCCTTCGCCGGTCGTGAGGGCAAGTTCGTCACCTCCCGCCAGCTCCGGGAGCGCCTCTTCCGCGAGACCCTCAAGGACGTCTCCCTCCGGGTCACCGAGACCGACTCCACCGACTCCTTCAACGTGGCCGGCCGCGGCGAGATGTCCCTCTCCATCCTCATGGAGACCATGCGCCGCGAAGGCTACGAGTTCCAGGTCTCCCCGCCCCGCGTCCTGTATCAGGAGATCGAGGGCAAGAAGTGCGAGCCTATCGAGCGCCTGGTCTGCGACGTGCCCAGCGACGCCGTGGGCTCCGTCATCGAGAAGATCGGCTCCCGCAAGGGCGAGATGCTGGAGATGACCCCCGTGGGCAACCGCATGAAGCTGGAGTTCCTGGTCCCCGCCCGCGGCCTCTTCGGCTACCGCAACGAGTTTTTGACCGACACCAAGGGCGAGGGCATCATGGCCTCCGTCTTTGAGTGCTACGCCCCCTACAAGGGCGACATCGCCCGCCGCTCCAGCGGCTCCCTGGTCTCCTTCGAGACCGGCGAGAGCGTCACCTACGGCCTCTTCAACGCCCAGGAGCGCGGCGTCCTCTTCATCGGTCCCGGCGTGCCCGTCTACTCCGGCATGGTCATCGGCGAGACCCCCAAGAGCGAGGACATCACCGTCAACGTCTGCAAGAAGAAGCAGCTGACCAACATGCGGGCCGCCGGCTCCGACGAGGCTCTCCGCCTCACGCCCCCCCGCCAGATGTCCCTGGAGCAGTGCCTGGAGTTCCTGGCCGACGACGAGCTGCTGGAGGTCACCCCCGAGTCCCTCCGCCTGCGCAAGCGCATCCTCAGCCACGCCGACCGCATGAAGGCCCTCAAGGGCAACAAGTAAAACCCCCGATATGCAAAAAGACCTTCCGTCTTCCGACGGAAGGTCTTTTTTCTATGCTTCGGCTCAGGTGCGCACGAAGTAGCGCACGCCCTCCCGGATCACGATGTCCATCCGCCCCGCGTCCACCAGGTACTCCGCCATGGCGTCGATGTTCCGGGCGTAGAGAGCGGCCTTCTCCACGTGGGTGGTCAGGAGCTGCTTCTTCCGGTAGTAGGCCAGGCACAGCTGGTCCATGCTCACCGGCTCCGGCGCCAGGGACAGCAGGTCCTCGCACAGCCGGTCCAGGGCGGCCAGGTTGGCGTCCACCAGGCCGGGCAGGTCCTCCGTCACCCCCTGGTGGGCCACCACGCACACAGCGCAGGGCGTGCGCCGCAGCTTCTCCATACTCTGCCGGGCCTCCTCGTGGAGGCCGTGGTAGGGCAGCTTGGCCGTCTCCAGCACCTGACCCGCCATGAGGGCGTCGGCGGTGTAGAGGACCCCGTCAGGGGTGATGGTGCAGATGTGGTCGGGGGTGTGGCCGGGGGTGTGGACCACCTGGAGGGGCACCGAGCAGAACTCCATGATCCCGTCCCGCACCCCCACCGCCTCGTCCACCGGACCCAGCAGGTGGCCGTTCCGGTGCTCCAGGCTCCGGGGGGTAAAGGCGTTGTACACCGCCTTGTACATGGTGAGGCTGGCGCTGAGGGCGGCCTCACCCAGGGGCAGGCAGATTCTGGCCCCGTACCGCTTGCGCAGGTAGTGGTTGTTGCCGGCGTGGTCCACGTGGGCGTGGGAGCAGAACACCCCCACCGGGGTCAGCCCCGCCCCCTCCAGGGCGGCGGTGAGGGCCTCCCCCTCGAAGGCGTGGCCGCTGTCCAGCAGCACGCACTTGTCCCCGGGCAGGCGCACCAGGGGGATGAGCTCCGCCCCCTCCAGGCACCAGGTATCTCCCTTGATCTGCTTCAGCTCCAAGCCGCCTCGCTCCTTTCGATCCAGGCGCTGCCCAGCACCACGTCCCCCTCATAGAAGACGGCCAGCTGGCCCGGCGTGGGCGCCCGGGCGGGCTCCTCCAGCCGGACCTCCACCCGCTCCCCGGCCCCGGGGAGGATGACGGCGGGGGTCTCCGTCCGGGAGTGGCGCAGACGGACGGTCACGGTCCGGGGACCGTCCAGACCGTCGGCGGCGATCCAGTTGGGCCGCACGCAGAGCACCTCACGGGCCATGAGGTCGCTGCCGTCGGAGAGGGTGACCGTATTATAGACAGGGTCGATGGCGGTGACGAAGTACCGGTGGGGACCCGACACCCCCAGGCCGCGGCCCTGGCCGATGGTGTAGTGGTGATAGCCCTTGTGGCGGCCCAGCACCTTGCCGTCCTGATCGATAAAGTCCCCCGGCGGCGGGGTGCCGCCCCGGCGGTCCAGCCAGGCGGCGTAGTCCCCGTCGGGGATGAAGCAGATCTCCATGGAGTCGGGCTTCTTTGCCACCGACAGGCCCAGCTCGGCCGCCATGGCCCGGACTCGGGTCTTCTCGTAGGGACCCAGGGGGAAGACCGCCCGCCGGAGGATGGTCTGGGTCAGCCGGGAGAGCATGTAGGACTGGTCGTTGGCCGGCGTGCCCTTGCGCAGCAGCACCCGGCCGTCGGGACCGGGGGTCACCCGGGCGTAGTGGCCGGTGGCCACGTACTGGGCGCCCTCCGCCTCGGCCACGTCGATGAGGGAGGGGAATTTCACCAGGGGGTTGCACCGGGCGCAGGGGAGGGGGGTCCGCCCCGCCAGGTACTCCCGGTGGAAGTCGGCGCAGACGAAGTGCTCCAGCTTGTCCCGGATGTCCACCGTCCGGAAGGGGAGGGAGAGGCTGTCCGCCAGGGCGCCGGCGGCTTCAGAGCCCCCCAGACCGATGTCCAGAAAGACACAGATGACGTCATAGTTTTCCCGGAGCAGGGCGGCGGACACCGCGGAGTCCACGCCGCCGGACAGGCCCAGGATCAGTTTTGGCTTCATAGATACCTCCATGTGAAAAGGGGGTGGGGATGGGGCATCGTGCCGCAGGGTTGGGTAGGGGCGGATAGCATCCGCCCGCCGCATCGACACGGGATCACTTTATTTGTGGGGCGCGGCTTCCCAGACGCGCCCGTGGT
>CAUBHZ010000244.1 GCA_958435885.1 uncultured Intestinimonas sp.
CCGCCCAAAGTGTGCTTTGGGCGGAGTATTGTTTATTTTGCACTGAAGTTATTATTTAGTATCTGCTAAATTATTTGAAAATGCTTTAGTGCATCTATAATTACCTCTTCCTTTTCCAGTGGGCACTGCGGCACTTTGGCATCCTCTTTCTTCGACAGATTATAATTTTGACCAATTTCCAGCCCACATTTCCGCTTGACTTGAGAAATATACAGGCTGGATACCTTCAAACCGTGTTTTTCCAGTACATACGCCTTAATCTGCTCATAGGTCGCACCTTTCTGGAACCCGGACATATCCACATCCTCCAGCGAGAACTCCACACGAACTTTCTTGGAGTCGATTTCTCCCTTGGAAAGCAAGACAACCGTCTCCACGTGGGCAGTGCGTGGGAACATGTCCACCGCCACGGCGGTTTGGGCGGCGTAGCCCAGCTCCGCAAAACGGGCCAGGTCCCGGGCCAGGGTGGCCGGGTCGCAGGAGACGTAGACCACCCGCTCCGGCGCCATCCGGGCGATGGAGGCCACCACCTCGGGAGCCAGGCCCTTCCGGGGCGGGTCCACGCAGATGACGTCCGGCCGCAGGCCCTCAGCGGCCAGCCGGGCGGCGGTGTCAGCGGCGTCGCCGCAGAAGAATTCGACGTTGGTGACGCCGTTGCGGGCGGCGTTGGCCTTGGCATCCTCCACGGCGGAGGGGACGATCTCCGCCCCGATGACCCGCCCGGCGTAGCGGGCCATGGCCAGGGAGATGGTGCCGATGCCGCAGTAGAGGTCCACCACCGTCTCGGTGCCGGTGAGCCCGGCCAGCTCCACCGCCTTGCCGTAGAGGACCTCGCACTGGTCCCGGTTCACCTGGTAGAAGGAGGGCACCGAGATGCGGAAGGTGAGGCCGCAGAGGGTGTCCTCCAGAAAATCCCGGCCCCACAGGGTGCGCAGCTCCCTGCCCAACACCACGTTGGTCCGCTCCTGGTTCACCGACAGCACCACCCCCGCCAGCTCCGGGGCGGCGGAGCGGAGGGCCTCCACCAATTCCTGCTCGTGGGGCAGTCTCTCCCCGTTGACCACCAGGCAGCACAGGGCCTGGGTCCGGGAAAAGCGGACGAAGAGGTGGCGCACCAGTCCGGCGTGGGCCCGCTCGTCGTAGGCGGGGACGGCGTACTCCGCCATCCACCGCCGGACGGCGTGGGCCAGGGCGGAGGCGGTCTCCGGCTGGAGGAGGCAGTCGTCCACGTTCACCACATCGTGGCTCCGGGCCCGGAAGAAACCGATCCTGGGCCCATCCTTCCCGGCGGCCACCGGCAGCTGCACCTTATTTCGATAACGCTGTGTATTTTTCGCCCCCAAGATCACAGAAACCGGCAGGTCCAGCCCGCCCACCCGGCGGATGGCGTCCTCCACCCGGCGGCGCTTGGCCTCCAGCTCGGCGGCATAGCTCATGTGCCGGAACTGGCAGCCGCCGCACTTTGGGTATTGGGGGCAGTCGGAGGCGACCCGGTCCGGGGAGGGTATCTTCACCCCCACCGCCTTGCCCCAGATGGCGGAGCGGCCCACCTTTAAAATAAGTGTGTCGCACACCTCGCCGGGGAGGCCGCCGGACACGAAGACCACCTGGCCGTCCAGGTGGGAGATGCCCTCGCCGTTAAGGCCGATGGACTCGATGGTCAGGGGGAGAATGTCGTTCTTCTTGGGCATGGGGAAACACCTCATTTAAGACGGGATGGGGGAGACGGCCAGCAGGTCCTGGAGGTCGGCGTAGGGGAGGGTGAACTCCAGCAGGCCGGCGGCGTAAGGGGCAAGGGTGTCGGGCTGGTAGTAGATCACCATGCCCTCGTCATTAAAATAAAAGTAGGCGTCGTTGAGCTCGGACTCCAGGGCCTCCCGGGAGTAGCCGGCGTCGGCTCCCTTCTGCTCCAGCAGGTCCAGCACCCGGGTGCGGCCGGCGTCGGGGTCGGTAAAGCAGTCCCACAGGGTCAGCTTTTCCCCGGTGGTGAGGTCAAAATTCTCGGAGAACTGGAAGTTGGAGGGGTGGGCGGCGCCGGTGACCGAGTTGGCGTAGTAGCTGCGCACGATGCTGGCCAGCGCCTCCGTCTGGAGGGCGATGCGGTAGCTCATGGACTCGCCGTAGGGCAGGAAGTCCTCCCCCATGGCCTGGGCCACCTCGTAGTCCCCGGCGGCATAGCCGGCCAGCTCAGAGGCGTCGTTCAGGTAGGCCATGCCCTCGGCGGAGTAGTAGTCCCGGATCTTCTGCCAGGCGGGCACCGCGTCGGCGTTCTCGATGTCGGGAAACACATATTCCACCGACATGACCACCGTGCCGTCGTCGGCGGTGAAGTCTTTGGCAAAGGTCTGATTGGTCCACACCAGCTCCGGAGGGACCGTCTCCTCCGGCTGGGTCTCCGTGGGGACAGGGGTAGGGCTGGGGCTGGCGGCGGGGCTCTCCCCGGTCTCCGCCGGGGCGCAGGCGGCCAGGGTCAGGGCCAGAACGGCGGTAAGAAACAGCGTTTTGACGCGCATAGGAACCTTCCTTTCTGTCTTGGGCGGACGGCGTCGATCTGGCAACATTGTACCACAGCCCCCCGCCGCCCGGCTACCTTATTTTGAAAAAGCCCGGCCGCACAGGATGGGACCCGGCGGCGCCGGGGGATTTGTTCACAATTTTCTCTTTTTTCTTCCGGCCGGGTATGATATACTAAACTGATTCCAGAACCAATTAGGAAAGGTGTACGATAAAATGGGTCTGCTGAAGAAGCTCTTTGGTACCTCCTCAGAGCGCGAAGTGAAGGCGATCTCTCCCATCGTCGATAAAATCGAAGCCCTGGACGCGGAGTACTCCGCCCTGACGGACGAACAGCTCCAGGCCAAGACGCAGGAATTCAAGGACCGCTACCAGAACGGGGAGAGCCTGGACGACCTGCTGCCCGAGGCCTTCGCCGCCTGCCGGGAGGCCGCCTGGCGCGTGCTGGGCATGAAGCCCTACCGGGTGCAGCTCATCGGCGGCATCATCCTCCATCAGGGCCGCATCGCCGAGATGAAGACCGGCGAAGGCAAGACCCTGGTGGCCACCCTCCCCGCCTACCTCAACGCCCTCACCGGCCGGGGCGTCCACATCGTCACGGTGAACGACTACCTGGCCAAGCGTGACTCCGAGTGGATGGGCAAGGTCTACCGCTTCATGGGCCTCACCGTGGGTCTGGTCATCCACGGGGTTATGGGTGCGGACAAGCACCGGGCCTACGACGCCGACATCACCTACGGCACCAACAACGAGTTCGGCTTCGACTACCTCCGTGACAACATGGCCATCTACAAGCAGGAGATGGTCCAGCGGGACCACGCCTTTGCCATCGTGGACGAGGTGGACTCCATCCTCATCGACGAGGCCCGTACCCCCCTCATCATCTCCGGCCAGGGCGACGAGTCCACCCAGCTCTACACCATCGTGGACAACTTCGTCTCCCGGCTCAAGTGCAAGGTGGTGGCCAGCGTGGACACCAAGGAGGAGGAGGACCCCAACGAGGACGCCGACTATATCGTGGATGAGAAGGCCCGCACCGTCACCCTGACCGCCAACGGCATCGCCAAGGCGGAGAAGGCCTTCAACCTGGAGAACCTGGCCGATCCCGAGAACACCACCCTCTCCCACCACATCAACCAGGCCATCCGGGCCCGTGGTCTCATGAAGCGGGACATCGACGACGTGGTCAAGGACGGCGAGGTCACC
>CAUBHZ010000245.1 GCA_958435885.1 uncultured Intestinimonas sp.
GCTGGTCCACACCGCGGCGATGAGAGTGGCCAGGGAGCCCACCACGATGTCCATGGCGCCGTAGGGCGAGAGCAGGTTGGCGATGAGGCAGCCCACAAAGAGCCCCGGCGCGGTAGCCGGGAACAGGAAGGGCAGGACGCACAGGGCCTCGGAGAACCGGAACTGGATGGGTCCGTAGGCCAGGCCGAAGATGTTGCTGAAGTAGCTCAGCACGGCGTACAGGGCGGCCACCATGGCTGCCAGGGTGAGATCGCGGACAGGACTTTTGCGCATGAAAAAGAACCTCCATTTTTTGTTTAGAGTACGTGTGCCGCGTACAGCGGCGCGGGTCCCTTTCCCCGGACGCAGGGCACATGGCGTCCGGACGGCTTTCTCCGCACCGGTTGGACTGGGTGGGGAACCAGT
This sequence comes from uncultured Intestinimonas sp., assembly GCA_958435885.1. The sequence goes on from CAUBHZ010000245.1 coordinate 406, forward strand.
CGTGGTCATTATATCATGCTTTTTTCTCTCTGTACAGTTCTTTTCTCACCTTTACAGCGGACGTTTTCCCCCGTATAATGTCAAAGAGAAGTCTTACCGGTCCTTTGACGGACCGGATCACACCACCAAGGAAGGATCTGATCCCATGCGCATCCTCATCATCGACGGCCAGGGCGGCGGCATCGGCGCCCGGCTGGTGAGTCTGCTCCGGCCCCATCTGCCGGAGGGCTGTGAACTCCTGTGCGCCGGCACCAACTCTCTGGCCACCAGCGCCATGCTCAAGGCGGGCGCCGCCCGGGGTGCCACCGGCGAGAACGCCCTGTGCTACAACGCCCAGCGGGCCGACCTCATCCTGGGGCCCATCGGCGTCATCCTGGCCAACGGCATCATGGGGGAGGTCCCCCCGGCGGTGGCCGCCGCCGTCTCCGGCGCCGAGTGCGTCAAGATCCTCATCCCCTCCCCCACCTGCGGCACCCTTATCGCCGGCACCGAAGACTGCCGCCTGGAGGAGTACCTCCGCCGGGCGGTGGAGCTGGCCCTCCAGGAGCTCTCCAAGCACGGCTTTGCCCCGGTGTGATCTAGCCCACTTTGCAAAAAGTTCCCCCTTCCATACCGGAAGGGGGAACTTTTCCTATCTTGGATGGGATGCTCTGACGCTTACTCGGCGTCCTGCATAGCCTTGGCCGCCTCGATGGCCTTCTCCTGAGCGGCCGGCGGAGCATTTCCCATTTGAGCCACGGCTCAAATGGGGACCCTTTCAGAACTTCACGTGCTCGGCGGAAGTGAATTCCGCCTGCGCCAAGGTCTTGGCCCTTCGGTCCAAGACGCTTGTGCGGCGCGGACGCGCCGCCCCATCTCCGATGGGGCCCGAGTAAGCCCCTCTTGGAAACGTTGGGAACTTACTCAGCGTCCTGCATAGCCTTAGCGGCTTCAATCGCCTTCTCCTGAGCGGCCGGAGGCGCTTCCTCGTAACGCACGAAGTGATAGGTGAAGGAACCTCTGGACTGGGTGATGGACCGCAGGTCGATGGCGTAGGAGGTCATCTCGCCCATGGGCACCTCGGCCTCCACGATCTGGTTGCCCTCGTGGTCGGGGTTCATGCCCATGATGCGGCCGCGGCGCTTGTTGAGGTCGCCGATGACGTCGCCCATATAGCTGTCGGGGATGGTGACCTTCAGCTCGCCGATGGGCTCCAGCAGCACGGGGTTGGCCTGGGCCAGGGCGGCCTTGTAGGCCAGCTGGGCGGCCGTTTTGAAGGCCATTTCGGAGGAGTCCACAGGGTGGTAGGAGCCGTCATACAGGGTGGCCTTCAGGTACACCACGGGGTAGCCGGCCAGCACGCCGTGCTGCACAGCCTCCCGGAGGCCCTTCTCCACAGCGGGGAAGTAGTTCTTGGGCACGGCACCGCCCACGACCTCCTCGCAGAACTCCATCTCCTCCTGCTCGCCGGGCTCGAAGCGGATCCACACGTCGCCGAACTGGCCGTGGCCGCCGGTCTGCTTCTTGTGGCGGCCCTGGACCTCCACCTTCTTGCGGATCTTCTCCCGGTAGGGCACGCGGGGCGTGGAGAGCTCGGCCTCCACACCGAAGCGGCTCTTCAGACGGGACACCAGCACGTCCAGCTGGATGTCGCCGGTGCCGGAGACCACCACCTGGCGGGTCTCGGCGTTGTTGACCACGGTAAAGGTCTGGTCCTCCTCACCCAGACGGGCGAGGCCGGCGGCGATCTTGTCGTCCTGGCCCTTGGTCTTGGGGGAGATGGCCATGGAGTACACCGGCTCGGGGAAGTCGATGGGCTCCAGCTTGATGACGTTCCGGGGATCGCACAGGGTGTCGCCGGTCTTCAGCTTGTCCATCTTGCCGATGGCGCCGATGTCGCCGCAGGAAAGCTTCTTGACCTCCTCGGTCTTCTTGCCCTTGATCTGGTAGAGACGGCCCAGCTTCTCGGTGAGGCCGGTGCGGGCGTTGACCATGGGCATATCCGACTCGATGGTGCCGGAGAGGACCTTCACATAGGAGTACTTGCCGTACTGATCGGAGACGGTCTTCCACACGAAGGCCACGGGCACGGCGCCGGGGGAGACGGCAAACTCCACCACGTCGCCGTGGTCGTCCTCGCCGGTCTCGGATTTGCCCTCCAGGGGGGAGGGCAGCAGGTTGACGATGTTGTCCAGGAGCATCTGGGTGCCCAGGCCGGTGAGGGCGGAGCCGCACACCACCGGGAACAGGGACAGGTCCTTCACGCCGGCGTGGAGGCCCTGGATCATCTCGGCGTAGGTGAACTCCTCGCCGTTGAAGTAGCGGTCCATGAATTCCTCGCTGGTCTCGGCCACGGACTCCACCAGGGCGTTGTAGAGCTCGTCCAGGACCTCCTGCTTGTTCTCAGGCACGGGGATCTCGTGGCGCTTGCCGTTCTCGATGTCGTAGGCCCGCTTGTTGAGCACGTCGATGATGCCGATGACCTTCTTGCTCTCGTCCCAGATGGGGGCCACCACGGGAGCCACGTTCTTGCCGAAGCGCTCCCGCAGGGTCTCGAAGGCGGCGTTATAGTCGGAGTTGTCCTCGTCGGTCTTGGAGATGTAGAGGATGCGGGGCATCTTCCGGGCCTCACAGTACTTCCAGGCCTTCTCGGCGCCCACGCTCATGCCGCTCTTGGCGGAGCAGACGATGACGGCGGCGTCGGCCACCCGGAGGGCCTCCATGACCTCGCCGGAGAAATCGAAGTAGCCGGGGGTGTCCAGAATGTTGATCTTGCATCCCTTATATTCCACGGGCGCCACGGCGGTGGAGATGGAAAACTGACGGCGGACCTCTTCTGCGTCGTAGTCGCAGGTGGTATTTCCGTCGGTCACCTTGCCGAGACGGTCGATGGCGCCGGTCTGAAACAGCATGCTCTCAGCCAGGGAAGTCTTTCCGTTTCCACCGTGGCCCAGCAGGCATACGTTACGAATATTTTGTACGGAATAGCTCATATGTTTCCTCTCCTTACATTTGGGATCTCACGAAAGCGCCGCCCGTTTCTATGCGTCACTGTCTTAGTCATTATATCTCAATACCGGCAGAATGACAACTCATTTTTTATAAAAAATGTCGTGTCCATTCAAATTACTTCCAACCAGGCCCCACTTTTCTTTGACAACGGGGACCGGAACCGGTATGATTGCGGAAGAAAATACGATTTGTTCCCCGCGAAAGGAGAATTTTCCATGACGCCGAACGCCCCCAAAATGGTGCTTTTTGACTACGGCCAGACCCTGATCGACGAGC
>CAUBHZ010000246.1 GCA_958435885.1 uncultured Intestinimonas sp.
GGGTGGCCCTTTGCCCGCCTGGCCCGGGAGCTCTCGGCAGAGCACCGTGCCATGGGCGGACGCTGAAAACTTTTTGACATGCTGCGCCGTCTGAATGATGTGGGCGGCAGAGAGGAGCCGACGGCCTTGGATTATGATAAACTGCTGACCCTGAGCAGCGATCTGGGCTACCACCTCCTGCTCAGCGGTGCGGAGATCTACCGGGTGGAGGAGTCGGTGCAGTATCTGCTCACCGCCTACGGGGTGGAGACCGGAGAGGTCTTCGTCATCCCCAACTGTGTCATCGTCAGCCTGACGGCGCCGGGCCAGAAGCCCATCACCCAGATGCGCCGGGTGCCCGGCCACGGCACCGACATCAGCCGGATGGAGGCCCTCAACGACCTGTGCCGGCGGCTTTGCGCCTGCCCTCCCGACCTGGACCGGGCGGCCAGGGAGCTGGACGGCGTGATCCGGGAGGTCCGCCACACCCCCGTGGCGGTGGAGCTGGCGGCCTACGTGCTCCTCACCTCGGCCTTCTGCCTCCTCTTCGGCGGCACCGCCCGGGACGCCTTCTGCGGCGGCATCTGCGGCCTGGCGGTGGGGCTGGTGGTCCCCTTCCTCACCCGGCTGGGCACCAACCTCTTCTTCAAGGCCATGGTGGGCGGCTTCTTCTGCGGCCTGCTGGCCGCCGGACTCACCGACCTGGGGGTGGGGGAGCACATCGACCTCATCATCACCGGCGCCATCATGGCCCAGGCGCCCGGACTGGTCATCACCAACTTCATGCGGGACATCATGGCCGGGGATATGATGTCCGGCCTGGTCAAGCTGGCCGAGGCCCTGCTCACCGGCGCCGGCATCGCCCTGGGCACCGGCGTGGCCCTGAGCCTGGTGAACGCCGTATGGGGGGTGCTGTGATGGAGCTCTTTCTGCCCTGCCTCTACGCCTTCCTGGCCTGCCTGGGCTTCTGCGTCCTCTTCTGTATCAATGGCCTGGGGGCGGTGCTCTGCTCCCTGGGAGGCGCCCTGGCCTGGCTGGTCTACCTCCTCACCGGGCCCATCATGGGGGGCAATGACGTCATCCAGTACTTCTGGGCGGCGGTCTTCCTCTCGGCCTACGCCGAGGTCATGGCCCGGGTGCGCAAGTGCCCCGCCACCGGCTATCTGCTCATCGCCTTCATCCCCCTGGTGCCCGGCGCCGGCATCTACAACATGATGGACGCCGCCCTCCGGGGCAATACCCAGGACTTCCTCAACACCGGCCTCCACACCCTGAGTATCGCCGGAGCCCTGGCGGTGGGGGTGCTGGTGGTGTCCTCCCTGGTGCGGATGTACAGTATGCTCCAGCACCGGCGGCGGACGGAAAGGGGAAAAAAGCCTTGAGACGCTACGATATCGTCCTGCTGGACGCCGACAACACCCTCTTTGACTTCAACGCCGCTGAGGTGGCCGCCCTGGAGGCAACCCTGAAGGAGTTCGGCTGGCCCTGGAACGGGGAGAGCCGGAGTGCTTATCTGGAGATCAACCACGCCCTGTGGTCGGCCTTCGACCGGGGCGAGGTGGGGGAGGACTTCCTCACGGTGGAGCGGTTCCGCCGTCTGGGGGAGCGACTGGGCCGGTCGGCCGACCCGGCGGAGATGAACCGCCGGTATCTGGACCACCTGGGGGAGTGTCCCATGCTCCTCCCCGGGGCGGAGGAACTGTGCCGCACCCTGCATGAGGCGGGCTGCCGCCTGGCCCTGGCCACCAACGGAGTGGCCCGGGTCCAGCACGCCCGGCTGGCGGGCTCCCCACTGGCACCCTACCTGGAGCGGCTCTTCATCTCGGGGGAGATGGGGACCCGGAAGCCGGAGCCGGAATTTTTCCGCGCCGCCCTCTCCGCCATGGGAGCGGAGGATATCAGCCGCTGCGTCATGGTGGGGGACGGCCTGGGCTCCGATGTAAAGGGTGCCCTGGCCGCCGGTCTGGACGTCATCTGGTTCGCCCCCGGCGGTGCTGCCGCCCCGGCGGAGCTGACCCCCACGTATACCGCCCGCTCCCCGGAGGAGATTGGGCGCATCATCTGTTTCACACCTCGGAATACATAGAGAGGAGATCCTAGGCATGCAGAAAACTGGGGGGGCGCCCGGCGCTCCCAAGTCCAAGAAGCGAGACCGGGAGGTGGGCCACCGGCGGCGGCTGGCCCTGAGCGCCCTGCTGGCCTGCGTGGTCCTCATCGGGGCGGTGTCCCTGGGGGCACTGGCCCAATCCTCCGCCCCGGCGGCAGAGACCCAGACCCCGCCGGCCGGGACCCGGGCGGTGACGCCGCCGGAGGCCTCCGACACGGCTGCCGGGGAGACGGTCACACCCGCCCCGCCGGAGCCCACCCCGACACCCACGCCCACACCGGTGCCCGCCTTTGACTTCACCCAGCCCGCGCCGGAGACGGCACCGGTGGAGGACGGCTGGTTCTCCGACGCCGTCTTCATTGGGGACTCCCGCACCGACGGCCTGCGGCTTTACAGCGGTATTCGGGGGGCGGACTTTCTGGCCTATAAATCCCTCATGATCTTCCACGTGGTGGGCAACGACAAGGTGGACCAGCGGGCGGTGCCCCTCAACGGCGTGGGGGACAAGAAGCTGGTGCTGGACTGGCTGGACGAGAAGCAGTACGCCAAGGTCTACCTCATGTTCGGCGTCAACGAGCTGGGCTACGGGGACGACGGCGCCTTTACCGACGCCTTCTCCCGGACGGTGGATGAGATCCGCGCCCGGCAGCCGGAGGCCGTGATCTACATCCAGTCCCTGGTGCCCATCGAGCCGGAGAAGGCCCACGCCACCAACCCGGCCTCCTGGCTCAACAACGACAACGTGGCCCGGTATAATGAACTCCTCCGGCAGGTGTGCGCCGACAAGGGTGTGGTCTATGTGGATGTGGCCTCCGCCCTGGTGGACGACACCGGGAACCTGCCCCCGGAGGGGACCACCGACGGCATCCACTTCACCCGGAGCTGGTATGAGAAGTGGTACGCCTACTTAAAGACCCACACCGTGGACCCGGCGGAGTACGCCGCGGGCCAGCCGGTGGCGGAGACAGAGGAGATGTCCTGATGAAAAAGCTGACCATTCTTTTGGCGGCCCTGGCCCTGGTGGCTCTGGCCGCCTGCGGCGGGAAGGACCCCGCCCCGGCGGGCTACGACCCCGAGACCACCGCCAAGGCCCTGCTGGACTCCGGGGCCTTTACCCAGGAGCTCTCCCAGCTGGACGCCGACATGGTGCAGGCCTACCTGGGGCTGGAGGACGAGCCCACGGCGGCGGCGGTCTACACCTCTCTGGAGGGGGGCTATGAGGAGCTGGCCGTGCTGACCATGGCCGACGAGAAGGCCGCCGCGGCGGCCAAGACGGCGGTGGAGGCCCACGTGGCCGCCCAGACCGATACCGAGACCGAGGTCCAGTACAAGCCCGAGGACCTGCCCAAGCTGAAGGACGCCGTGGTCCGCCAGGCGGGCAACACCGTGGTGCTGGTGGTGGCCGCCGACTACGACGCCGTCAATGCCGTCCTGGACGGCGACGGCAGCGCAAAGTAAAAAAGCCCATAAAAAATACCCTGCCGGTACCGGCAGGGTATTTTTTATCTCCGAATGGGGACGGGGCCTTATTGCTCCTCCTGGGCCTGGAAGGACTTCATGGCGGCCTGGTCGGCCTCCCGCTTCT
>CAUBHZ010000247.1 GCA_958435885.1 uncultured Intestinimonas sp.
CGCCGCACATGCCGGTGCCGTCGATCATGATGGGGTTCATGGAGACCACGGTCTTCACGTTGTACTTCTTGGTGACGGCCACCACGAACTTCATCATCACCAGGGGACCGATGGCGATGACCTCGTCATACTGCTCGCCGGAGGTGATGAGCTCCTCCAGGGCGGCGGTGACCAGGCCCTTCTGTCCGCAGCTGCCGTCGTCGCTCATGAGGACGAACTTGTCGCTGCAGGCGCGGAACTCGTCCTCCAGGATGACCAGGTCCTGGTTCCGGAAGCCCACCACGCTGTGGACCTCGGCGCCCTTCTCGTGGAGGGCCTTGGCCACCGGCAGGGCGATGGCGCAGCCCACGCCGCCGCCCACCACGCAGACCTTCTTGAGGCCGTCCAGCTGGCTGGCCCGGCCCAGGGGACCCACGAAGTCGTGGAGGGAGTCGCCCTCCTTCAGGGTGTTGAGCTCCATGGTGCCGGCGCCCACGATCTGGAAGATGACGGTGACGGTGCCCTTCTCCCGGTCGTAGTCGGCCACGGTGAGGGGGATGCGCTCGGAGTCGGCGCAGGCCCGCAGGATGACGAACTGGCCGGGCAGGGCCTTTTTGGCGATGAGGGGGGCTTCCACCACCATCTTGGTGACGGTGGGGTTCAGGGGTGTTTTTTCCACGATACGGTACATGATGTGCTCCTCCCTTAGTCGAGTGATGGGCTGGGTAAAAAGAAAAGCAACCGCCGTAACCAGCCCGTGCGCGCAAGCACTTCGTTACAGCCGTTGCCATGTCAATTTCACGCTATCCAGTTTAGCACAGTTCAGAGGAAAAGAACAGGTGAAAATTCAGGTGGACAAAAAAATTATGAGAATGCACAAATAGAAGCCCAACGGGCTGTGCGATTTTCCCAGAAAAACAGAGGAAGACGGCTAAAAATAGACTCATCCCCTCCGAAAAAGGCCGGAGGGGATGACGTCCCGCAGAGTTACAGGCCGGGGTCGCAGCTGGTGGAGAGGAGGTCCTCCCAGGTCTGTCGCCGGACCATGAGCCCGGAGCGGCCCTCCTTCACCAGGGCCACCGCCGGGATGGGGTTGGAGTTGTAGTTGCTGGCCATGGAGTAGCCGTAGGCGCCGGTGGAGAGGACGGCCAGGATGTCTCCGGCTTCCAGAGCGGGAAGGGCGGCGTCCCGGAGGAGAATGTCCCCCGACTCGCAGCACTTGCCGCATACCGTCACCGTCTCATCGGCGGGAGCCTCCGCCTTGTTGGCGGCGATGGCCCGGTACTTGGCCTGGTAGAGGGCGGGGCGGATGTTGTCGGTCATGCCGCCGTCCACGGAGACGTACTTCCGCACCCCGGGGATGTCCTTGATGGAGCCCACGGTGTAGAGGGTGATGCCAGCCTCGCCCACCACGCTGCGGCCGGGCTCGGTGACCACCGCCGGACGGGGGAGACCCAGCTCACGGAAGAAGGCGTCGATGCGCTCCATGAGGGGGTCCAGATACCAGCCGTAGCCCCGAGGCTCCTCGTCGGTGTAGCGGATGCCGAAGCCGCCGCCCACGTTGAGCTCGGTCATGGCGAAGCGATAGCGCGTCCAGGTCTCCTTCACCAGGCCCAGCACCACCTCCAGGGCCTCCAGGTAGGGCCGGACTTCGAAGAGCTGGGAACCCACGTGGAAGTGGAGGCCCAGCAGGTCCACCCAGGGGGAGTCGATGGCGGCTTTGATGGCGGGGTAAATGATATCCTCGTCCAGAGGGATGCCGAACTTGGAGTCCTTCTTGCCGGTGATGATATAGTCATGGGTGTCGGCCTTGACGCCGGGGGTGACCCGGTAGAGGACCTTCATCCGCTTGCCCTTCCGGGCGCAGATGGACTCCAGCAGGGAGAGCTCCTGAAGGCCGTCGATGATGATGCGGCCCACGCCGTTCTCCACCGCCAGCTCCAGCTCGGCGGGCAGCTTGTTGTTGCCGTTGAACTCGATGCGCTCGGCGGGGAAGCCGGCGGAGAGGGCGCAGGTGAGCTCGCCGCCGGAGACCACGTCCACGCACAGGCCGGCGTCCCTCACCAGCCGCAGCAGGGCGGGGGTGCAGAAGGCCTTGGCGGCATAGGCCGCCCGGGTGTTCTCCCACTTGTCCAGAAACTCGGTGTGGAGGGCCTGGAAGCGGCCTTCCAGAGCGGTCTGGGAGTAGACATACAGCGGGGTGCCGTAGGTCTTGGCCAGGGCGGTGGTGTCGCAGCCGTCAAAATAAAGGGTGTTGTCTCGGATCTCCATGCACATAGGTGGTTCCCTCCCGATCTTTGGTAAGGGGGCGCGGAGGCTCCCCAAAATCATCTGGGCACTATTATACCAGCTTTGTCCTGGGGTGCAACTGGAAACCCACAAAATGGGACTTGTTTTTCGCGGCATGGTTCAGGACAGATAAAAAGGGCTCCGGACGAAGACGCCCGGAGCCCTTTTCGCGTATCCTACAAACAGGAATGGCAGGATGTGATATGTCCCCCTTCCCGTAAAAGGGGCAGATTCAGAGGCGCCTCTCCCGCTCCTCTGCCATCCGGCGGGCAATCTCCTGAAATTTGGCGGTGACATAGCCGTAGTTGTCCCGCTGGTGGGGGAGGGTGCAGCGGCTGCAGTCCTTGATGCCCTTGTCGGTGTAGCGGAAGTTGCCGCCGCAGTCGGGCCCGAGGGCGTAGAGAGGGCAGTAGCAGAAGAGACAGTTGAAGTTGTCCGGGTCGCTGGTGGGATGGCAGGGGAAGTACTCGCACTGGCGGTGGGAGAAGAAGGAGAAAGCTTTTCCTTTCCAGTGGGGGGCGCCTGCGCCGGCGCGGTCACGTTCACTCATGGCGGACTCCTTTCCATCACGGCGGTCTCCGGGCAGCAAAAAAGCTGCACAGCCCGAACAGCGTGCAGCAACGGTCCCCCGCCGATGGGGCGGGAGGGCGGCACCCTCTCAGGCTCGGAGAGGTTTTTGTGTGCGTCATACGCAGGCAGGTATTCTGACTTCGGCGTCCAGCGCGGTCCCCGCCTTCCCGGAGCACTTGCTCCAGTGACATCTGGGGACCCCTCCGCCAACACAGCAACGGCTTTGTGCGGGATTCTCACCCGGCTTCCCTTGTAAAGCGCCATCGGCGCACCTGCGTACCAGAGATATTCACTTGCGCCGGTGGAAAGCTCCCTCCGGCAGTTACCATCATAGCGGCTTTTCCCCGCCCTGTCAAGGGGGGCTTTTCCCCCGCCGGCGCCGGAGCGGTGGAAAAAAAGTCCCCGCCGTCATGAGACGGCGGGGACCGGAACAAGGTGCGGTTGGTCACAGGAGGTAGAAGAGCATCTTGGCCACCTCGGCCCGGGTGACGGAGTCGTTGGGCCGGAGCTGATTGTCATAGCCGGAGATGATGCCCTGGCCCACCAGGGACTCCACGTAGGGGAGGGACCAGGCGGGGACGGAGGCGGCGTCGCTGAAGGTGAGGGACTGGGTCACATAGCCCTTGCCCTGGATGCGGCCCAGAATGGTCATGGCCTCGGCCCGGCTGATGGAGGCAGTGGCCCGGCCCATGAGGACGCCGTTGTCCAGGCTGCCCTTGATGATGCCCTCGGCGTACATGGCCTTCATGGCGTCCACGCACCAGGAGGGAGTGGTGTCCAGGTCGGCGAAGGGGAGGGTCACATCGGAATAGGCGGTGAGGTCCAGA
>CAUBHZ010000248.1 GCA_958435885.1 uncultured Intestinimonas sp.
GGCCGCGGTGGCCGCGGTAGATGCCGCCGTCGGTGGGCTCGGTGGAGATAACGAACTCCACCTGCTCCTTCTTGATGCCATTGGCGGGGAAGAACTTGTTGACGATGTACTGCCAGCACATGCCGTCGCAGTCCTCCTCCTGGACGGAGCCCACCACCATGATCTTATATCCGGGAGGGATAAGGCCCAGATCCTTCATGATCTTGGCGCCGTAGGTGGCGGAGGCCATGCCGCCCTCCTGGTCGGAACCGCCCCGGCCGAAGATGACGGCGTCGTCCTCATAGCCCTTATAGGGGTCGGCCTCCCAGTTGTCGATGTTGCCGATGCCCACGGTGTCGATGTGGGAGTCGATGGCGATGATCTTGTCGCCCTCGCCCATCCAGCCGATGACGTTGCCCAGGCCGTCCACCTCAACCTTGTCATAGCCCAGCTTCTCCATCTCGGCCTTGATGCAGGCCACGACCTCCTTCTCCTCGCAGCTCTCGCTGGGGTGGGAGATCATATCCCGGAGAAAACGGGTCATGTCGGCGCGGTAACCCTCGGCGGCCTTCTTGATCTGCTCAAAATCCATGTCAGTGCCCTCCATTATCAGTCATTTGATCCATCCGTCAAAACATGTCCTTCTCTTAGTAGGCGTGCTGGGGTGAGTCGGTGGTGGGATACTCGCCGTCCCAGATCACCCGGCGGAACTTCAGCGGGTCGGTGTTGCCCTCGGTGGAGAACATCAGCACCTGGCTGAAGCGGTCCAGTTCCAGCATCTCCCTTAAATCCTTGTAGGTGTCGTCGCACATGATGGCGTCCAGGCAGCCCATGCCCACGGCGCCGGACTCGCCGGAGATGACCACCGGGTCCCCCTTTACGGGCACGCCCAGCATCCGCATGCCCTTGGCGCTCACCCAGTCGGGGCAGGAGACAAAGGCGGTGACGTGGTTGCGGAGGATGTCCCAGGAGAGGGTGTTGGGCTCACCGCAGGCCAGACCGGCCATGATGGTCTGGAGGTCGCCGGTGACGATGCGGGGCTGGCCGTCTCCCGCCACAGCGCCCCGGTAGAGGCAGTCGGCGGCCCGGGCCTCCATGACCACGAACTTGGGGGGATCGTTGGGGTAGAGGTTGGTGAAGTAGCCCACCACGGCGCCGGCCAGGGAGCCCACGCCGGCCTGGACAAAGACATGGGTGGGCCGGTTCACGCCGATCTGCCGGAGCTGGTCGGCGGCCTCGTTGGCCATGGTGCCGTAGCCCTGCATGATCCAGGAGGGGATCTCCTCGTAGCCCTCCCAGGCGGTGTCCTGAACGATGACACCGTGCTCGGTCTGCTCGGCCTCGGCCGCCGCCATGCGGACGCAGTCGTCGTAGTTGACGTCCTCGATGGTGACCTGGGCGCCCTCCTTGGCGATGTTGTCATACCGGGACTGGCTGGAGCCCTTGGGCATGTGGACCACCGCCTTCTGGCCCAGCTTGTTGGCCGCCCACGCCACGCCCCGGCCGTGGTTGCCGTCGGTGGCGGTGAAGAAGGTGGCCTGGCCGAACTCCTTGCGGAAGGCGTCGCTGGTCAGGTAGTCATAAGTCATCTCGGAGACGTCCCGGCCCATCTCGCCGGCGATGTACTTGGCCATGGCGAAGGAGCCGCCCAGCACCTTGAAGGCGTTGAGGCCGAACCGGTAGGACTCATCCTTCACGTAGACCCCGCCCAGCCCCAGATACTTGGCCATGCCGTCCAGCCGGGCCAGAGGGGTGATGGAGTACTGGGGGAAGCTGCTGTGGAAAAACCGCGCCTTGGCCACGTTGCTCAGGGACATGATGGACAGATTCTTGTCCTCGCTCTTGGGCATGTGGTTGTCCGTCCACTTGATGGGGTCTTTCATCCCGTTTTTCGCCTCCAAAATGTTTTAAAGCTTTCCATACTTTTTGTCTGATTCTGAGTACATCATACCACGTATCCAGACAATGTCAAGGGGTGGAAACAAAATATTTTTCAAGTTTCCTGAAAATTTGTTAGGTACCCTTCCAAACCCTTGGGAGGACAGGCTTTTCCCCTCCCTTCCGGCGAAAAAACACCCCCGCTGCGCCGGGGCGGAGCGGGGGCGTCGGATCACTTTTTCGACGGCTTATAGAAGGTGTTCTCCATGGGCAGTCTGGTGCGCAACACGTGGTCCATGGCGTAGTAGGCGCCCTGGACGGCGGGGGCGGTAGGGATGGTGGCGATCTCGCCGATGCCCTTGGCGCCATAGGCGAAGGGGAGCAGCTCCTCCTTCTCCACGTAGATGGCGTGGATATCGGGGATCTGGTGGGCCCGCATGAGGCCCAGGGTACCGAACTTGGCCTGGGGGACACAGTCCTTCAGGGGGAAGTCCTCGGTGAGGGCGTAGCCCAGGCCCATGAGGACGCCGCCCTCGATCTGGCCCTGGATGGAGGTGGGGTTGACCACCTTGCCCGAGTCATGGGCGGCCCAGACCTCTTTGACCTTGCCGTCATCGTCCAGGATGACCACGTGGGTGGCGAAGCCGTAGGCCACGTGGCTCTTGGGGTTGGGCTTGTCGGAGCCCAGCTTGTCGGTGGGGTCGAAGAACTCGGCAAAGTACTCCTTCCCCTCCAGGGCGCGGAGGTCGCCCCCGGCGGCGTCCAGGTCCTTCTTCAGGTCGGCGGCGGCCATGCGCACGGCCTCGCCGGTGAGGAGGGTCTGGCGGGAGCCGGAGGTGGTGCCGGAGTCGGGGGCCACCTCGGAGTTGGCGCCCATGTTGCGCATCTGGCTCCGGCCCAGGCCCAGGGTCTTGCCCAGCACCTGGAGGAAGACGGTGGCGCAGCCCTGGCCGATGTCGGAGGCGGCGGAGTAGAGCTCCACCACCCCGTCCTTCACCACCAGCTTGCACCGGCCCTTGTCGGGCAGGCCCACGCCCACGCCGGAGTTCTTCATGGCGCAGGCGATGCCGGCGTGAGCCGCGTTCTGTTCATAGACGTCCTTCACCGCCAGCAGGGTCTCCTTGAGGGCGGTGGAGCAGTCGGCAATCTGGCCGTTGGGGAGGGCCTTCCCCGGCTCGATGGCGTTGCGGAAGCGGATCTCCCAGGGGGAGATGCCCACTTTTTCCGCCAGCAGGTTGATGTTGGACTCCAGGGCGAACTCGCTCTGGCACACGCCGAAGCCCCGGAAGGCGCCGGCGGGGGGATTGTTGGTGTAGTAGCCATAGCCCCGGATGTCGGTGTTCTGGTAGCAGTAGGGACCCACCGAGTGGGTGCAGGCCCGCTCCAGCACCGGGCCGCACAGGGAGGCGTAGGCGCCGGTATCGAAGTAGATCTCGCAGTCCAGGCCGGTGAAGATGCCGTTTTCGTCACAGCCCAGGGTGAAGGTGCCCTCCATATAGTGGCGCTTGGGGTGGAAGTTGATGGACTCCTGCCGGGAGAACTTCACCTTCACAGGCCGGTTCACCTTCAGGGCCGCCAGCACGGCGATGTGCTGGGCGGACACGTCCTCCTTGCCGCCGAAGCCGCCGCCCACCAGCTTGTTCTCCACCACGATGCGGTCCGGGTCCCAGCCCAGCATGATGGAGATCTCCTTCCGGGTGTCGTAGACGCCCTGGTCGGAGGTGTAGACCTTCACGCCGTCCTGGTAGGGGACGGCCAGGGCGCACTCGGGCTCCAGGAAGGCGTGCTCGGTGAAG